>JBKPRV010000453.1:0-14629 GCA_046734715.1 Actinomycetota bacterium
AGCGCGGGCCCGGGCCGTCCCCGGCGGCCCGGTCGCCCGGGTTGGCGAGCCGGCACGACTGCAGCGACAGGCAGCCGCAGCCGATGCAGCCGTCGAGGCTGTCGCGCAGGCGCTCGAGCAGCGCGATCTGCTCGTCCAGCCGCGGACGCCAGGCGCGAGACAGGCGGGCCCAGTCCTCCCGGGTGGGCGTGCGCTCGTCGGGCAGCGAGGCCAGCGCCTCGCGGATCTCGTCCAGCGACAGCCCCACGCGCTGAGCCACCCGGATGAAGGCCACCCGGCGGAGCACGTCCCGGGCGAAGCGACGCTGCCCACCGGAGTTGCGTGCGGCGGTGATGAGGCCCTCGGCCTCGTAGTAGCGCAGCGCGGAAGGCGCCACCCCCGTGCGCTCGCTCAGCGCGCCGATGCCGAAAGTGGGCTCCACAGACGGCACGGTACCGTTCGTCACCAGGTCATCCCGGGTAGTCTGCATCTCGATGGCACGGGGGACCGCCGCCAAGACGACCTCGCGCGCCACGCGCCCGGCGGTAGGGACCACGCGCCGCGAGGCCCGCCGGGCCGAGCTGCTCGAGGCGGCCCTGCGGGTCATCCGGCGGGGCGAGGGCCGGGTGGCCATGGAGGACATCGCGGCCGAGGCCGGCATCTCGCGTCCCATCCTGTACCGCCACTTCGGCGACGCCACCGGGTTGTACGCGGCGGTGGCCGACCACTTCTGCCGCGCCCTGCTGGCCCGCCTGCGGCGCGGCACCCGCGACCTGCCGCCGGGCCACGCCCTGCTGCACCACCAGATCCTGGCCTACCTCACGTTCATCGACGAGGACCCCAACGTCTACCGGTTCCTCAACCGCCAGGTGCCTCCCGACCGCGAGCGCTCGGTCACCCACCACAGCGGCTTCTCCCGGCTGGTGGCCGACTCCACGGCCGACCACCTCCGCACCGCGGGCTGGGGCAAGCGCATGTCGGTGGCGGGGGCCGACCTGTTCGTGGGCGGGCTGGAGGCGGCGGCCAGCCGCTGGGTCGAGGAGCGCACCTGCAGCGCCGAGGAGCTGGCCGACCGGCTCACCTCCGTGCTGTGGAACGGCTTCGTCCACGGCGGCATGCCGCGCCCGGTCGAGCCGCCGACCGCCGAGACGATCTCGTGATCAGGCGGGCGCCAGGCCCATGAAGTCGGCGAAGTTGCCGGAGTAGAAGCGCTCGCGGGCGGGTCCGGACACGTCCTGCATGGTGGCCTCGAACCGGCCCAGCGGGTCGCGGGTGCCCTCGGGGTGCGGGTAGTCGGACGAGAACAGCAGCAGGTCGGGGCCGCACTGGTCGATGATGTCGCCCACCGGCTCGCCCGGGAACGGGGTGAACCAGACCTGGCGCTCGATGTACTCGCGGGGCGACAGCGGCATGGCGTTGAGCTGGGGCTCGGACTTGCGGAAGTTGCGGGTCACCTGGTCGAGCTTGACCAGCATGGTGGGCACCCAGGCCGCGCCCAGCTCGATGGCCGCGCCCCGGAGGCCCGGGAAGCGCTCGAACACGCCGTCCATGGCCATGCAGCTCAGGAACAGCTCGGGGGCGTGGCTGAGGGCGATGTAGTCCTTGGAGCGGAGGTTCTCGCCGCCGCCCAGGAAGTCGGTCACGGGCGCCAGGCCGTTGTCGTGCAGCGAGCGGGGAACGTTGAGCCGGGCGCCGCCGACGTGGAGCACGAACGGGACCCCGGCCTCGGCCAGCCGGCCCCACACGCCGTCGTAGCCGGGGTGGGTGTGGGAGTGGCGCTTGGGGGCGTCGTGGCTCACCTGGATGGCAGCCGCGCCGTCGGCGAGGCTCGCCTCCACCTCCGCCTCTGCCCGAGCCGGATCGCCCAGGGGCACGAAGGCCACCGCCATGAGGCGCTCGTCGTGGGAGCAGAAGTCGACGACGCCGCGGTTGAGCGCCCGGTTGCCGGCCGCCCGCACCTCGCGGTCCTCGTGCCCGAGGAACTGCGACGAGGCGAAGGTGGGGAACACCAGCTGGCGCTCGAAGCCCAATAGGTCGAGCGCGCGGCTGCGCTCGGCCGGGTCGAAGGCGCCCAGCGCGCTCCACCCCTTGGCGTTGAGCACGCCCGCCTCCAGCTCGGCCCGGGCCTCGGGGTCGGACTGCCGGGCTTCCGCTTGGCGCACCGCGGCTTCGGCCATGCGCCCGGCCCCGCCCAGCTGCAGCGGGCCGATGCGGTCCTTCATCTCCTCGGCGACGTAGCCGCCGAGCCAGTCCGGCAGCTCCATGATGTGGCTGTCGGCGTCGTAGTAAGTGCGGCCCTCGGCGTACGGCATCGTCGGATCCCCCTTGGCGCCCCCGGGTGCTGGTGCTACACACCGTAACACTCGGGGGCGCGGGGAGGGCCCGAGCGGCCCGCTGCGCAGCAGCTGGAGCGGGAAACTTGTCCGCCGCTCAGGACTGCTCGGGGAGCGAGCCGAAGAACCCGCCGATGCGGGACAGCCGGCCGTCCTCGGCCACGATGCCCACGTCGAGGCCTTGCATGACCACGGTGCCGTCGGCGTCGGTCAGGTCCCAGCCGAAGCGGACCAGGTTGTGGTGCGCGTCGAGGCCGCTGGAAAGGGTCACGGCGTGGCCGGGGAACTGGCCCTGGAGGTCGCCGATCATGGCGCTGATGGCGTCGGCGCCGGTGGCCGACACCAGCGGGTCGACGTAGGCGCAGTCCTCGGCCCACGCCTGGGGGATCAGCTCGGCGCGGCGGGCGGCGTCGGGCTCGTTGAAGGCGGCGAAGTAGGCGTCGACCACGGTGCTGAGATCGACGGCGGTGGTGTCGGTCATCGGAGTCTCCTCCCGGAGTGTTGCGGGGACGCCGACCACCATGCGCGGCGCCGTGGCCGGCAGCCATTACCTGACGGGTAGGCGCTGCCGTGACCGGGCGGCGTTAGGGTCGAGCCGATGGCGCTCACGATCACTGCCACCACCGAGGGCCGTCCCGGCGTGGGCGGTCTGCTGCGCAACTGGCGCCAGCGCCGGCGGCTGAGCCAGCTCGACCTGGCCAACGCGGCCGCCGTGTCGGCCCGCCACCTGAGCTTCGTCGAGAACGGCCGGTCCCGGCCGTCGCGCGAGCTGGTGCTCCACCTGGCCGAGCACCTGGGCGTGCCCCTGCGCGAGCGCAACACGCTGCTGCTGGCCGCGGGCTACGCCCCCAGCTACGGCCGCACACCATTGGAGGACGAAACCATGACCCCGGTGCGGGAAGCGCTCGACCAGGTGCTGGCCGGCCACGAGCCGTTCCCGGCCATCGTGGTGGACCGCCACTGGGACGTCGTGTCGGCCAACCGGCCGGCGTTGCAGCTCATGACCGACGGGGTCTCGCCCCACCTGCTGGAGCCACCGGTCAACGCCCTGCGGGTGACGCTGCATCCCGATGGGCTGGCATCGCACATCGAGAACTTCGCCGAGTACGCCGCCCACCTGGTCGACCGGCTGCGGCGCGAAGCCCAGGCCTACGCCGACGACCGGCTGCTGGCCCTGCACGACGAGATGTGCGGCTACCCGGGCGTGGCGGGATCGGCCTCGCCGGGCGACACTGCCGGGCAGGTGTTCGTGCCGCTGGTGCTGCGCACCGGGGAGGGCGTGCTGACGTTCTTCTCCATGCTGGCCACGTTCGGCACCGCCCGTGACATCACCGTGGAGGAGCTGGCGGTCGAGTCGTTCTTCCCCGCGGACCCGGCCACCGCCGACGTGCTGCGCGCGCGCTGGGGCTAGAGCAGCGAGAGCTGGGTGTCGTCGCCGCGGGGGCGGACCTCGACGTCGACCTCGGGTGGGGCGGCTGCCGGCCCCACCATGTGCTCGGGGTCGCGGCGCTCGGCGGGGATTCCGCCGTAGCGCTGCACCAGGCGGGACACCACGGTGGCCAGCTCGCGCTGGTCGGCCTGGGGGGCGTAGGCCCGGTCGCGGTAGCGGCGGCGGTAGTCGGCCACCAGGTGGGGATGCGTCTGCGCCAGGTGGGCGTAGAACACGTCCTTGACCCCGGGCCGCAGGTGCAGCAGGACGGTGGACACCGACCGGGCCCCGGCCTCGACGCAGGCCCGTACCACTGCGTCGAGCTGCTCGGGCCCGTCGGACAGGCCGGGCAGCACCGGGGCGATCAGCACCCCGCAGGGCACGCCGGCGGCGTTGAGCGCCTCGACCGCGCGCACCCGCCGGGCCGGGTGGGGGGTGCCGGGCTCGGTGGTGCGCCAGACCTCCTCGTCGAGCGTGCCGATGGACAGGTTGACCCGGACCTGGGTGCGCCGGGCCGCCTCGGCCAGAAGGTCGAGGTCGCGGAGCACCAGGGTCGACTTGGTGAGGATGGAGAACGGGTTGCCCACCTCGGTGAGCACCTCGACGATGCCGCGGGTGAGCCGGTACTTGCCCTCGGCCCGCTGGTAGGGGTCGGTGTTGGTGCCCATGGCGATGAGGTCGCCGCCCCAGCGCCGGGGATCGAGCTCGGCCCGTAGCAGCGACACGGCGTTGACCTTCACCACGATCTTCCGCTCGAAATCGGCATCGGCGTCGAGGTCGAGGTGGGTGTGGGTGGGGCGGGCGAAGCAGTAGGTGCAGGCATGGCTGCAGCCGCGGTAGGCGTTGATCGAGAACCGGAACCCGAACGGCGCCCCCTTGACCTCGTTGACGATGCGCCGGGCCCGGACGTGCAGGAACTCGATGCCCCGGAACTCGCCCCGGCCCGGCTGGCGCTCGAAGACCGGCTCGTCGAACAACGTCTGCTGGGCCTGGGGCTCCTCGACCTGGTCCCAGCGGATGGCGGTCATTCCCGCACTATAGCGAACGTATGTATGGGTGTGCTCAGCGGGCCGCGGGTTGGAACAGCTCGATCACGTTGCCCGACGGATCCAGCAGCAGGACCTGGGAGCCGCCCGGGCCCTTCACCATCTCGTTGCGGAACGGGAGCCCAGCCTCGGTGAGCCGGGTGACCTCCGCGTCGAGGTCGTCGACGACGAAGTGGATGCGGTTCCAGCCTCCGGGGCCCGGCTTCTCGCCGTCGGTCATCGGTCGCCCCGCGCTGCTGGTCGGCCCGCTGAGCAGCAGGCGCAGGTTGCCGCGGATGACGTCCGCGAACGCGGGCGCGGCGCTCATGCGCACCTCGAAGCCCAGGTGCTTGGTGTAGAAGTCGATCGAGTCCTGGACGTCGTCGACCATGTAGCGGACGCTCACCAACTCGTTTTCCGCTGTCATCGCTTCTCCTCCGATGTCGTCAGGGCCGTGAGCAGGAACCCGACGCGGGTCTCCAGCTCGGCGGCCGTCTGCTGGAAGGCCGGGTAGCCGGCCTCGTCGGCCGCGGGGTCCGGGATGCTCCAGTGGACCGTCTCGGGCTGCCCCGGGAACTCCGGGCACACCTCGCGTACCCGGTCGCACAGGCTGATCACCCAATCGAAGGGCTGCCCGGCGAACATGCTCAGGTGCTTGGGGTGGTGCCCGGCCAGGTCGATCCCGTGCTCCTCGCGCATCACCCGCACGGCGTGCGGGTGCAGGGGCTTGGGGGCGCTGCCGGCGCTGCGGGCCTCGACCTGTCCGCCCGAGCGAGCCCGGGCCAGCGCCTCGGCCATCTGGGAGCGGGAGCTGTTGCCGGTGCACAGGAACAGCACCCGCACGCTCGCCCCGTCCGGCCCGCCCGGGCGGGGCGACGGCGGCGCGAGCCGAAGCGCCGGATGCAGGGCCGCACCGGTCGTGGCCAGCAGCTCGCCGAGGCGGCCGAGGTCGACCGTGTAGTACGCGTCGCGGCGGTCGGCCGCGCTGCGCCGGGCCGAGACCAACCGGGCGTCCCGCAGCTTGCCCAGGTGGTAGGAGACCAGGTTCTGGGGTTGGCCGACCAGCCCGGTCAGCTCGTTCACCATCCGGTCGCTGCGGGCGAGCTCGCCCAGCAACCGCCAGCGCAGCGGATGCCCGGCCAGCTGGAGGAACCCCGGCGGGGTCAGCTCTCGGGCGGCGGGTGGTGCTCGCACCCCTCCACAATTACATCAACTTGGCTGGATGTATCAAGCCAAATTGCTGGATTTCCGATCGGGGGCGAAGCTCTGCAGCCCCCGCTCCCGGACGACCGCCAGGCCGGCCAGGCCCACCGCCAGGGCCCCGACGATCTCCAGCGTGGACGCCAGGTAGGAGAGCCACGCCCACGAGTCGATCTCCCACAGCGGGTCGCTGAGCGTGCTCCACTCGGGCAGCCAGTGGGCCGCGAAGAAGCCGACGGCCAGGGGAATGCCCGCCGCCGCGGCGGCCACGGGCGCCAGGCGGTGGCGGGTGAGCACCAGCGTGATCACCACCACCTGCACCACCAGCGCCAGGTTGCCGGCCCAGTACAGCCCCTCGCTGACGCTGCCCTGGCCCCGGCGCAGGTGGTCGAGCGTGTGGACCGCGCTGCCGGCCGCGAACAGCACGCCCGCAGCCCACAGCATCCGGTCCCGGGACGACGTCATGACCCGGTGCGGGCCAGGATGACCTTCAGGGCGTCGCGCGCCGCCTCGATCGGCTCGGTGGAGCGCTCCCCCTTGGCCATCACCACCGTGCCCTCGATGGCGGCGATGACCAGGGTGGCCAGGGCATGCGCCTCGGCAGGCTCCCGGCCCTCGGCCTCCAGGGCGGTGGCCACCTGGTCGGTCCAGCCCCGCAAGGCCCGCCCGGTGGCTTCGGCCAGGGCGTCGTGGGAGGCGGCGGCGTCGAGCGCCACGCTGGCGACCGCGCAGCCCTCGCGGTACTCGGTGCGCTCGAGGTGCTCGACGTAGGAGTCGAAGATGGCGACGACCGCCTCGGCGACCGTCTCGTGCTCGGTGAGCTGACGGTCGAGGCGAGTCGAGCTGCGCTCGGCGAACAGGTCGACCGCGGCCGCGGCCAGCTGCTCCTTGCCCCCGGGAAAGTGGAAGTACATCGAGCCCTTGGGCGCGTCGGCCTCCGCCATCACCTGGTTCAGCCCCGTCGCGGCGTAGCCCTGCGTGCGCAGCAGGCGGCTGGTCGAGCGGACGAGTCGTTCACGTGTGTCGGATGCCACGCCCCGAGTATAGCAATATGGCGACTGGTCTATTGACTATGACGACTGGTCTAGTTAGCGTCGGGGGCATGGAGACCCTGCCCGTTGCCCTTGGGATCGGCCTCACGGTCCGGCGCTCGGGTCCCGCCGACGGAGAGCGGCTCGATGCCTTCGTCGACCGCTGCAGCCCCGCCACGCTGTACCGGCGCTTCCATGGCGCGGGGGAGCGGCCCGCCCGGCGCGAGATGGCCCGGGTGGCGGCCCCCACCGCCGACTACCGCTCATGGCTGGCGCTGTCGCCCGGCGGCGACGTCCGTGGCGTCGCCACGCTGGCGTCCGGCCCCGACGGCACGGTCGAGGCCGCGTTCATGGTCGAGGACGCCTGGGCGCGCCGGGGCGTGGGGCGGGTGCTGTGGGCCGCCCTGGCCGACGAAGCCTGCCGAGCCCAGCTCCCCACCATCCGGGCCAGCGTGCAGGCCGACAACGAGCGGGCCGTCCGCTTCCTGCTCGCCGTCGCCCCCGGGGCCCGCTCCCGCTACGCGGGCGACGCCCAGATCGAGGTGACGCTCCCCGTCGCCACCGCCATGTGTCAGCAGGAGGCAGCGTGATGTCCAGGTCCCGACCCGACGTGTCCGTGCTCCGCGCCGCAGCGCCCTTTGCCGCCTACGACACCCGCGCCCTGGCCCCGCTGGCCGCCCACGCCGACCGGCTCGATCCCCGCCCGGGCACCCCCCTGGCCCGGGCGGGCGAGCATGCCCGCGAGGTCGTGATCGTGGTGGACGGCGACGCGGTCGTCATGGGCCGGGGCGGCGTCGAGCGGCTCGGTCCCGGCTCGTGGGTGGGTGCCCGCGAGGTGCTGAGTGGCGCCACCCACGGCGACACCGTCGTGGCCGGGGACGGCCTGCGGGTGGTGGTGCTGCCGGCGCCGGCCTTCCGGTGGGCCACCCAGATGCTGCCCGGCCTGCGGAATCAGGTGGCGCCCGATGGCGTGGCCCAACCGGTCACAGCCAGTCGCGCCGCTTGAACACCACGTAGAGCACCACCGCCAGCACGACCATCAACGCGGTCGACGCCACCACGCCGGACGTCTCGCTGAATCCCGGGTACGGCACGTTCATCCCGTAGAACCCGGTGATCAAGGTGGGCACCGCCACGATGGCGGCCCAGCTGGAGACCTTCTTCATCACCTGGTTCTGGCGGTAGTCGCGCAGGCTCAGGTTGGCCTCGACCAGCGAGGTCGCCAGGTCCCGCAGTGCATCCGCCGACTCCGCGACCACGATCAGGTGGTCGTATAGATCCTGGAAGTAGGGCTGGACCTCGGGCTTCACCACGTCCAGCTCGCGGTGCACCAGCGAGCCCAGCGCCTCCCGCAGCGGCGCCACCAACCGGTAGAACTTCGACAGCACTCGGCGCATGTCGAACCAGCCCCGCTGCTGGCTCGGGTCCAGCGGCCGCTCGGCGAAGATGGCGTCGCCGACGTTGTCGTAGTAGTCGTCGAACTGCTCGATGACGGTGAAGTAGCCGTCGACGATCTCGTCGAGCAGCCCGTACACCAGGAAGCCGATGCCCGCCGCGATCATCTCGGGCGAGCGGTCCCAGCGCTCGACCACCGGGTCCATGTCGAAGCGCTCCTCGCCCTGCACGGTGACCAGGAAGTTGTCGCCGATGAAGGCGTCGACCTCGACGGCGGTCAGCGCCGGCGTGTCCACGTCGAGCGTCACCGCGTGGGCGGCCAGGAAGGCGTGGGTGCGGTAGCGGTCGATCTTGGAGCGCTGGTGGGGCTCGAGCGCGTCTTCCACGGCCAGGGGGTGCAGGCCCAGCTCCGACGCCAGCGTGTCCAGCTTCTCCTCGGTCGGATGGCAGAGGTCGACCCACACGTGGGTGTCGGGCTCTTCCAGGTGCTCGGACAGCTCGGACAGGGGGAAGTCCTCGGCTTCGAGCACACCCTTGCGGTAGGCGCGAGTGCGCACGCTCACCCCTCCAGTGAACCACCGTCGTGCCAGGCCTCCGACCATCCGGGGCGTAGGTACGCTGCCCCCACGTCTGACATCCCGAGCTTCTGGTCCGTGGACAGCACGCCGTTCGCGGCCGATCCACCCCCACTGCAGCCGATGCGCATCGTGCTGCGCCAGGTGTCCGACGACGAGTTCGCGCTGCAGGAGCGCCTCGTCGTCACGTGGCCGCCGCCGCCCGAGGGGACGACGCTGGTCGTCGAGCCCGAGTGGCTCGGTCACACCGATCTGGCGTCGATCCCCCTGTGGCTGGGCTGGTTCGCCCGCCGCGCCGGCCGGCACACGCCTGCGTCGCTGGTGCACGACCTGCTGGTGGGCAACGACGAGAGCCCCACGCCGCGAGCCGAGCTGCCACCCGAGTGGCGGCTGACCCCCGAGCAGGCCGACCTGCGGTTCCGGGACCTGCTGCAGGCGTCGGGCGTGCCTCTGGTGCGGTCGTTCCTGATGTGGACCGCGGTGGTGGCCCGGTCCCGCTGGCGGGTGCCGGTCCAGCGCCTCGGCCTGGTGCTGTGGGGCATCGCCGCCGCTTTGGGCTCGGCCCTGTTCGTGGTGGGCCTGCTCGCCGGCATGTGGTGGGCAGTGGGGTCGGGCCTGCTGGGGCCGCTGGCCGCCGCGCTGCTGTGGGGCAAGCAGTTCTGGGCCGGCGTCATCGCCGGGTACTCGCTCTGGTGGGTGCTGTTCGGCTCGGTACCCGGCTGGCTCGCCTTCAAGGTCTACGAGCTGGTCGAGTGGGCGGTGGCGGTGATCCGGCCTGGCCGCCCCCCCGCCTCGCCTCAGCCCGTGGAGCCGGTGACCTTCGACAAGCGTTAGATCCCGACGGGGTGCCAGACCGTCTTGGTCTCGAGGAAGGCCAGCATCCGGTCGAGGCCGGGGTCGGCCGCCCAGTCGGGCGGGGCCGTGGGCGCGCGCACGACGCGCTTGAGGTTCTCGGCCGCGGCCGCCTCCAGCTCGGTGGCGAGCGCCTGGTCGGTGATGCCCGCCAGGTCGATGGCGTTCACGTCCATGTGTGAGGCCAGCCAGGGGGCGATCTCGGCCGCCCGGCCGGTGAGCAGGTTGACCACGCCGCCGGGCAGGTCGGAGGTGGCCAGCACCTCGGCCAGCGTGATGGCCGGCAGCGGGCGCTCCTCGGACGCCACCACCACGGCCGTGTTGCCGGTCACGACGACCGGCGCCACCACCGACACCAGGCCCAGCAGCGACGAGTCCGGCGGCGCCACCACGGCCACGACGCCGGTGGGCTCGGGCACCGAGAAGTCGAAGTAGGGGCCGGCCACCGGGTTGGACGAGCCCTGCACCTGCTGGATCTTGTCGCTCCAGCCCGCGTACCAGACCCAGCGGTCGACGGCCGCGTCCACCACCTCGGCGGCCGGGCGGGGCTTCAGCCCTTCGGCGTCGGCCACCTCGGCCACGAACTGGGTCCGCCGGCCCTCCAGCATCTCCGCCACCCGGTACAGGACCTGGCCCCGGTTGTAGGCGGTGGCCCCCGACCAGCCGGGGACCGCCTTGCGGGCCGCCACCACCGCGTCGCGGGCGTCCTTGCGGGAGGCGAGGGCGGCGTTCGCCAGGAACTGGCCGTGAGCGGAGGACACCTCGTAGGTGCGGCCCGACTCCGAGCGCGGGAACGCCCCGCCCACGTACAGCTTGTAGGTCTTGCGCACCGCCAGCCGGCCGTCGTCAGACATCGAGATAGGCCTCCAGCCCGTGGCGCCCGCCCTCGCGGCCGTAGCCCGACTCCTTGTAGCCGCCGAACGGGCTGGTGGGATCGAAGCGGTTGAAGGTGTTGGCCCACACCACGCCCGCCCGCAGGCGCTGCGCCATCCACAGGATGCGGCTGCCCTTCTCGGTCCACACGCCGGCGGACAGGCCGTAGGGCGTGTTGTTGGCCTTCTCCAGCGCCTCGGCCGGGGTGCGGAAGGTCAGCACCGACAGGACCGGGCCGAAGATCTCCTCCCGGGCGATGCGGTGGGCCTGGGACACGCCGGTGAACACCGTCGGAGGGAACCAGTAGCCCCGCTCGGGTAGGTCGCACGGCGGGGACCAGCGCTCGGCGCCCTCGGCCTCACCCACGCTCGACAGCTCGCGTATGCGGGCCAGCTGCTCGGGGCTGTTGATGGCGCCGAGGTCGGTGTTCTTGTCGAGCGGGTCGCCCAGGCGGATGGTGGTGAGGCGGTGCTTGAGGTGGTCGAGCAGGTCGTCGACGATCGACTCCTGCACCAGCAGCCGGCTGCCCGCGCAGCACACGTGCCCCTGGTTGAAGAAGATCCCGTTGATGATGCCCTCGACCGCCTGGTCCAGCGGGGCGTCGTCGAACACGATGTTGGCCGCCTTGCCGCCCAGCTCCAGCGTCACCTTCTTGCGGGACCCGGCCACCGAGCGGGCGATCTGGCGGCCCACCTCGGTCGAGCCGGTGAACGCCACCTTGTCCACCCCGGGGTGCTCGACCAGGGCCCGGCCGGTGTCGCCCGCCCCGGTCACGATGTTGACCACGCCCGCGGGCAGGTCGGCCTGGCGGCAGATGTCGGCGAAGGCCAGCGCGGTGAGCGGGGTGGTCTCGGCCGGCTTGAGCACCACCGTGTTGCCACAGGCGAGGGCGGGGGCGATCTTCCAGGCCAGCATGAGCAGCGGGAAGTTCCAGGGGATGACCTGCGCCGCCACGCCCAGGGGTCGAGGGTCGGGGCCGAAGCCCGCGTGGTCGAGCTTGTCGGCCCAGCCCGCGTAGTAGAAGAAGTGCGCCGCCACCAGCGGCAGGTCGACGTCGCGGCTCTCGCGGATGGGCTTGCCGTTGTCGATGGTCTCGAGCACCGCCAGCTCCCGCGAGCGCTCCTGGAGGAGGCGCGCGATGCGGTACAGGTACTTGCCCCGCGCCCGGGCGGGCAGGCGCGACCAGGTGCCGTCGTAGGCGGCGCGGGCCGCGGCCACGGCCCGGTCCACGTCCTCGGGACCGGCCGCCGCCACCTCGGACAGCACCTCTTCGGTGGCGGGGTTGACCGTCTTGAAGCGGGTGCCGTCGATGGGGTCGACCATCTCGCCGCCGATGTACAGGCCGTAGCTCGGGGCGATGTCGACGATCGACGCCGACTCGGGGGCGGGTGCGTACTCGAAGCGTGGGGAGCCCATCAGTCCCGCTCCATCAGTCCAGGGTGAAGTAATCGGGGCCGGAGTACCAGCCGGTGGTCAGCTTGCGCCGCTGCATCAGCAGGTCGTTCAGCAGCGACGAGGCGCCGAAGCGGAAGTAGTCGGGGTCGAGCCAGTCGTCTCCGCAGGTCTCGTTCACCACGACCAGGTAGCGGACCGCGTCCTTGGCGGCCCGGATGCCGCCCGCGGCCTTGACCCCGACCTGGCGGCCGGTCTGGGAGCGGAAGTCCCGCGCCGCCTCCAGCATCACCAGCGTGACCGGCAGCGTGGCGGCGGGGGAGACCTTGCCGGTCGAGGTCTTGATCACGTCGGCGCCCGCCAGCATGGCCAGCCACGAGGCCCGGCGGACGTTGTCGTAGGTGGCCAGCTCACCGGTCTCGAGGATGACCTTGAGGTGGGCGTCGCCGGAGGCGGCCTTGGTGGCCACGATCTCGTCGTGCACCTCGAGGTAGCGGCCGGCGAGGAAGGCGCCCCGGTCGATGACCATGTCGATCTCGTCCGCGCCGGCCTCCACCGCGGCCCGCACGTCGGCCAGCTTCACGTCCAGCGGTGCCCGGCCGGACGGGAAGGCGGTGGCCACCGCGGCCACGTGGATGCCCGAGCCCGCCAGCGCCTCGACCGCCACCGGCACCAGGTCGCCGTAGATGCAGATGGCCGCCACCGGCGGGCACGACGGGTCGGACGGGTCGGGCCGGCGGCCCTTGGCGCACAGCGCCCGCACCTTGCCCGGCGTGTCCTGGCCCTCCAGCGTGGTCAGGTCGATCATGCGCACGGCGAGGTCGAGGGCGAACTGCTTGGCGGTGGTCTTGATCGAGCGAGTGGCCAGCCCCGCGGCCCGCGCCTCCACGCCCACCTGGTCGACGCCGGGCAGCCCGTGGAGGAACCGGCGCAGCGTGGCGGCCGACGCCGTGACGTCGGCGAGGTCGGTCGCGGTCACCCGTTCAGGTTACTGCCAGGCGTTCGGCCCGGCCCCTGGTCACAGCTCTTCGGCCCGCAGCGACGCGAAGCCGGGCTTGATGATCCCCTGGATGATGCGCAGGCGCTGGTCGAAGGGCCAGAACGCCGACTTCATGGCGTTGACCGTGAACCACTCGATCTCGTCCCAGCCCCAGCCGAACGCCTCCACCAGGTTGTGGAACTCCTGACTGAGCGTGATGTCGGACATCAGCCGGTTGTCGGTGTTGACGGTGACCCGGTAGCGCAGGCGGGTGAGCAGCCCGATGGGGTGCTCGGCGATCGACGGTGCGGCCCCGGTGTGGACGTTGGAGGTGGGGCACATCTCCAGCGCCACCCGGCGGTCCCGCACGAACGCGGCCAGCCGGCCGAGGTGGGCCCGGCCGGCCTCGTCGACGGTGATGTCGTCCACGATGCGGACCCCGTGGCCCAGGCGCTCGGCCCCGCACAGCTGCACCGCCTCCCAGATGGACGGCAGCCCGAAGGCCTCGCCGGCGTGGATGGTGATGTGGCTGTTGGCCTTCGCGATCTCCTGGAATGCGGCCAGGTGGCGGGTCGGCGGGTTGCCGGCCTCGCTGCCCGCGATGTCGAAGCCGACCACGCCGTCGTCGCGGTGGCGCAGGGCCAGCTCGGCGATCTCGCTGGAGTTGGCCGCGTGCCGCATGGCGGTGGCCAGCGTCCCGATGGTGATGCCGCGCCCGGCGCTGCCGAGACGGAAGCCTTCGAGCACCGCGTCCACCACCTCGTCGAGCGACAGGCCGCCTTCGATGTGCAGCTCGGGAGCGAAGCGCACCTCGGCATAGACGATCCCGTCGGCCGCCAGGTCCTCGGCACACTCGGCCGCCACCCGCACGAGGGCGTCCTTGGTCTGCATGACCCCCACGGTGTGCTCGAACGTGTCCAGGTAGAGGTCGAGGTCGTGGCGGCGGGCGCCCTCGACGAACCACCGGGCCAGCTCGTCCACGTCGGTGGTGGGGAGGGTGTGACCCGCGTCGCGCGCGAGGTCGATCACGGTGGCGGGACGCAGGCCCCCGTCGAGGTGGTCGTGCAACACCACTTTCGGGGCCCGCCGGATCTGCTCGAGGGTGGGGGCAGCCATACGCCAGGCTACCGGCTGTGGGTGACCGTATTTCCCGCTCTTGGCGCCGAGGCGCCGGGCCGCTCGCGCCACGGCTGCGAGGGCGCAGACTCAGGCGATGCGTTCGATGACCAGGGGACGGGGATCGGGCGGCTCGGGGCCGACCGCGATGGCTCCCTCCAGGGCGGCGAGGGCGCCGGCCAGGCGGGACTCGTCGTCCAGGTGGAGCTCCAGGACCGGCTCGCCCGTGGTGACCGAGTCGCCCGGCTTGCGCAGGCACACGGCGCCGGCACTGGGGGAGACCGGGTCCTCCTTGCGGGACCGGCCCGCCCCCAGGCGCCACACGGCCACGCCCACGGCCCGGGCGTCGAGCCGGCGCAGGTAGCCGTTCCCGGGAGCGGGCACCAGGTGGCGGGTGGGGGCCTCGACCCGTGGGGCGTCGGGGTCGCCGCCCTGCGCGCGGATCATGGC
>JBKPRV010000454.1:0-7329 GCA_046734715.1 Actinomycetota bacterium
CTGCCGCTGCACGCAGGGGCGGTGCAGGCAGCGCTGCTCGCCCTGCTGGCCCGCGGCGGCGGGGCGCGGGGCCTGCGCGGCGCCCTGGGGCTGGGACTCGGTGCGGCGTCGGCCGCCGGCCTATGGCGCCTCTACCGCGACGCCCAGGGGTCGCGGCGGGTGCTCGAGGATGCCCTGGTCGAGGGCCTGGGGCCCGACTACCGGACGGTCATCGGCGCCGACTACCTCCCCGCTCCGGACGCCGAGCTCACCCGCCGGTCCGTGCTGTTGCCGGCCTTCAGGGCCCGGCACCGTTACGTAGCGCCCGGAGGGCGGGACCTGTCCTACGGCGACGCCGGCCGCCGCAACCACCTCGACGTGTGGAAGCGGGCCGACCTGCCCGACGGCGCCCGGGCCCCGGTGCTGCTCCAGGTCCACGGCGGGGCCTGGGTCATGGGCCAGAAGCAGGGCCAGGCTCACCCGCTGATGGCGCACCTGGCCGAGCGGGGCTGGGTGTGCGTCACCATCAACTACCGGCTCAGCCCACGGGCTACCTGGCCCGACCAGATCGTGGACGTCAAGCGCGCCATTGCGTGGACCAAGGCCAGCATCGCCGACTACGGCGGCGATCCCGGCTTCCTCGCCATCACCGGCGGCTCGGCCGGCGGCCACCTGTCCTCCCTCGCCGCCCTGACCCCCGACCTGGCTGCCTACCAGCCCGGCTTCGAGGACGCCGACACCCGAGTCAGCGCCGCCGTGCCGTTCTACGGCGTCTACGACACGACCGACGCCGCGGGCACGGGCAACCGCGGGCTGGTGCCGCTGCTGGCCCGGCGGGTGTTCAAGACCCGCCTCGACGACGACCGCGCCGCGTGGGAGCTGGCTTCGCCCATCACCCACGCCGGCCCGGGCGCGCCGCCGTTCTTCGTCCTCCATGGCGCCAACGACACGGTGGTGCCCGTGGAGGCGGCACGCGACTTCGTCGAGCGCCTGCGCGCCGGTTCCGACCAGCCGGTCGTGTACGCCGAGCTGCCCCGGGCGCAACACGCGTTCGACGTGCTCCCCTCGGTGCGGGCCCACCACACCGTGCACGCAGTGGAGCGGTTCCTGGCCGTCGTGCGCTCGCGGGCCGGCCGCCCCGCGGCCCCGGTCACGCTCCGCAGTTGACCGCCGGATCAAGGGTGCTGACATGATGGCCTGATGGGGACGCGGGCCGGTCCAGGAGCTTCGACCGCGGAGGCGCCCGCGGTCATCGACCTGACCGAGCCCCGGCTGCGCTACGTGACCGTTCACGGCTACCGGCGCGCCTACCGCAGCGCGGGGACCGGCCCGGTCCTCCTGCTGGTGCACGGCATCGGCGACAGCTCCGAGAGCTGGCTGCCCGTGATGGCGGCCCTGGCCCGCCACCACACCGTCATCGCCCCCGACCTGCTCGGCCACGGCGCGTCGGACAAGCCCCGCGCCGACTACGCGGTGGCGGCCTACGCCAACGGCATGCGGGACCTGCTCGACGTGCTCGGCATCGACGCCGCCACCCTGGTCGGCCACTCGTTGGGCGGCGGCGTGGCCGCGCAGTTCGCCTACCAGTTCCCCGAGCGCTGCGAGCGCCTGGTGCTGGTGGCGAGTGGGGGAGCCGGCCGCGACGTGTCGCCCCTGCTGCGGCTGGCCTCGGCCCCGCTGGCGGACGTGTTCCTGGCCCCGTTTCGCTGGCCGCTGGCCCAGCCGCTCGTGCGGACCGCCCTGGCGGTGCTCGGCCGGTTGGACGACGACCTGGGCCGCGACCGGGCGCATGTGTCCCGCATCCTGGCCGGGCTGCCCGATGGTGCTGCTCGGGCGGTCTTCACCCGGACGCTGCGGTCGGTGGTGGACTGGCGGGGCCAGGTGGTCACCCTGCTCGACCGCTGCTACCTGGTGGACGCCGTCCCCGCGCTGGTGGTGTGGGGCGATCGGGACGGGGTCATCCCTGTCCACCACGGGCGGCAGGCACACGAGGCGCTGCCCGCCAGCCGGCTCGAGATCTTCGCCGGCGCCGGCCACTTCCCCCACCACGACCACCCCGACCGCTTCGTGGCCCTGATGCGCGAGTTCGTGGCCACCACCGAGCCGGCCCGCCACGACCGGGACGCCTGGCGCGAGCGCCTGCGGCAAGGCGCCTGATCAGGCCAGGCTGGAGGCCACCGCCAGGCGGGCGACCACCGCGGGGAGCAGCGGGTCGTCGGCCGGGGCCAGGCGGCGGGCCTGGTCCAACACTTCGGTGTCGTAGGGGTGGACCATGGCGAAGCGCAGGGCGCCGGACGTGCCGCCGTCGTGCAGCAGCGCGGTGCGCAGGGCCACGTCGATCTGGTGGCGCTGCTCGATCAGGAACGGCGACTCGCTGTCACGCAGGAGCTGGCCGGCGTACAGCCGGGTGGCGCCGTCCACGTCGCCGACGTCGAGGCGCTCCTGGAGCTCCACCGCGTCGACCCGCGTGGTCAACGTGAGCCGGTAGGGGCGGGAGTGGAGGTGGCCGCGCAGCCGCCGGCGCAGGCGGGACAGCTCGGCCTTGAGCGTGCCCAACAGCACCGCCCGGTCGCCGTAGAGCCGGTAGTGCAGCGTGCCGAGGCTGGCGCTCTCGCTCAGGGCCAGGATGGTGAGGATCTCGACCTGGCGCTGGGTGAGGCGCAGCCGCTGGCCGTCGAGCAGAGCGACGGGCTCGCCGAGCACCCGCAGATCGAGCACGGGGGCCGCGGGCTCGTTCTGGACGCGCAGCTCGACCTCGATGAGCCGGGCCATCGTGGCCACGGTGGTCAGGCCGAGCGGGTTGGCCCGCCGCCAGGAGGTGGCCAGGCTGATCACGCCGAGCTGCGTGCCGTCGGGGGAGTGGACCGGGGCGCCGTAGCACACCCAGTCGTTCACTCGCCCGAGCCAGTGCTCGGCGGCGAAGACGGTGACCGGCCGGTCTGCCGCCAGTGCGGTCCCCGTCCCGCAGGTGCCCGCGACCGCCTCGTGCCACAAGCCTCCGGGGACGAACCCGATGTCGTCGGCGCCGGCACTGAGCCAGCGGGGCATCTGCCGCCAGAGCACGCGGCCTTCCGAGTCGGCTATGGAGGCGGCCAGGTCGCTGGAGCGGGCGGCCTGATCGAGTTGGGCGATGAGCCCCGGCGCGGCCCGCCGGATGGGGGAGTCCTGCCAGCGTTCGCGCGCGTCGTCGGCCGGGTCGACGGGAGCGCTGCGGCGGCCGGGATCGAGGCCGACGCAGCGCTGCCACGACGCGTGGACCACGGGATCGACCAGCGTCGGGGTCGGCGCGGCCCAGACATGCTTCTTCGCCCGCTCGATGGCCTCGAACCTCAGAGCGATGTCTCGTCGCACCGCGCACCCTTCCCGACGCCACGAAAGTGTACGAGACGAGCGCACACCGCGTGTGCACGACTTCCTCAAGACAGCTTGACCAACCTTTGGCCAACCTTTGTAGGGGCACCCTGCCTACTGGCGGTGTCCCATGGTGCGCCGCCAATCCCCCCGGAGCCCCAGAGCTGCGGGGTCGGAGGCGGATCACGTCCGCCCGCCGCCGCCTCCGTCCCCGTGGCTTCACGGGGCCGGCCGATTGCGCGGCGGGGCAGCTCCCTCCCCGCTTGCCCCGCCGCCACCGGTCGTCCGGGCGGGGCCGCCAGTTCCCCTCGCGTGCGCCCGAACCTGATTGACCCCGGGGTCAAGTCTGCCAGTAGCCTGGTCACATGACCGATCCGGCACACCGTTTCGAGTCCGTCCCGGCCGTGCGCGACTCGCTCGCCAAGGTCGACTACCTGGCCGACGAGGGCATCGCCGGGGTCGTGTACCTCGCGGACCGGCTGGGCAAGCCGGTGCTCATCGAGGGACCGGCCGGCACGGGCAAGACGCAGCTGGCCAAGTCGGTGGCCGAGATCAGCGGGTCGCGCCTCATCCGCCTGCAGTGCTACGAGGGCCTCGACGAGTCCAAGGCGCTGTACGAGTGGAACTACAAGAAGCAGCTGCTGCGCATCCAGGCCGAGCGCAAGGACGGCGCCACCTGGGCCGAGGTCGAGGACGACATCTTCTCCGACGAGTTCCTCCTCACCCGCCCGCTGCTGGAGGCCATCCGGGCCGAGGACCCGGTGGTGCTGCTCATCGACGAGGTGGACCGGGTCGAGGTCGAGACCGAGGCGCTGCTGCTGGAGATCCTGTCGGATTACCAGGTGTCGATCCCCGAGCTGGGCACCGTCATGGCCCGCCAGGTGCCGCTCGTGTTCCTCACCTCCAACAACACCCGCGAGCTGTCCGAGGCGCTCAAGCGGCGCTGCCTGTTCCTCCACGTCGACTACCCCGACCTCGACCGCGAGCGCGAGATCGTGCTGGCCAAGGTCCCGGGGATCACCGCGAGCCTGGCCGACCAGGTGGCCCGCATCGTGCGCTCCATCCGCCAGCTCGAGCTGAAGAAGCCGCCGTCGGTGTCCGAGACGCTGGACTGGGCCCGCACGCTGCTGCTGCTGGGGGTGGAGCAGGTCGACGCGGCCACCGCCACCGGCACGGCCAACATCCTCCTCAAGTACCAGAGCGACATCGCCAAGGCGACCAAGGAGCTGGAGCAGGACAGCGCGCTGAACGGCGGTGCGGGGGCCGGCACCGGCGCCAAGCCCTGGCAGCGCAATGCCTGACGCCGCAGGCGGGGGCAACGGCGCCGAGCCGCCGGCGTCGTCGAATGGGGTTGCGGACCACGGCATCACCGCCGATCGCCACCACGCCTTCTCGCCCGAAGGGGCGGCCGCCGCCCTCGAGGCGCGCCGGGCGGGCGAGGGCGCACCGGAGCGGCCGCGGCCCCGCACCGCCGACGAGGCGGGGCGCCGCCTGGCCGAGATCGGGTCGGGCATCGCGCTGACCGAGCTGCTGTCCGGCTTCATCGTCGAGCTGCGCACCGCGGGCCTGCCGGTGAGCCTGACGGAGAACCTGGACGCCATGGCGGCCATCCAGCACATCCCCCTCGACGACCGCGACGCCTTCAAGTACGCGCTGGGGGCCACGCTGGTGAAGAACGCCTCGCACTGGCGGGTGTTCGAGACGGTGTTCGAGGTGTACTTCTCGCTGCGGGGGCGCGAGTACGCCCTCACCGACGAGCAGGCCCAGGCCATGGCCGACCTGGACGAGCTCATGGGGGAGATGGAGGGCCAGGAGGGCGAGCCGCGCGGCGGGGGCGGCGGGGGCGAGCAGCTCACGCCCGAGGAGCTGGCCGAGATGCTGTTCAAGGCCCTGGCGCAGGGCAACGAGGCCATGCTCAAGGCCCTGGCCCGCCAGGCCGTGCGCCGCTACGCCGGCATGGAGCCGGGGCGGCCGGTGGGTGGCACCTACTACCTGTACCGCACGCTGCGGAACCTCGACCTGGACGGCGTGCTCGACAAGCTCATGCAGCAGGCCCGCGAGCAGGCCGGCGAGCTGACCCCGCTGGAGGAGCGGCTGGAGCGCGACGAGTACGAGGCGCGCATCGAGCAGCTCCGCAAGGAGATCGAGGCCGAGATCCGCCGGCGCCTGGTGGCCGACCGGGGCGTCGAGGCCATGGCGCGGACGCTGCGCAAGCCGCTGCCGGAGGACGTCGACTTCATGCACGCCAGCCGGGAGGAGATGGCCGCCCTCCGCAAGGCCATCTACCCGCTCACCCGCAAGCTGGCCGTGCGCCTGGCCCGGAAGCGCCGCCACGGGCGCAAGGGCCCGCTCGACTTCCGCTCCACGGTGCGCCACTCGCTGTCCACCGGCGGCGTGCCCATCGAGCCCCGCTTCCGCTACCCGCGGCCCTCCAAGCCCGAGATCTTCGTGGTGGCCGACATCTCGGGGTCGGTGGCGGCCTTCGCCCGCTTCACGCTGCACCTCGTGTACGCCATCTCCAACCAGTTCTCCAAGGTGCGGTCGTTCGTCTTCATCGACGGCATCGACGAGGTCACCCGCATGTTCGAGGGCGTCGAGGACATCGGCGAGGCGGTCCACCGGGTCAACACCGAGGCCGACGTCATCTGGGTCGACGGCCACAGCGATTACGGCCACGCCTTCGAGATCTTCTGGCAGCGCTACGGCAAGGACGTGGGGCCGAAGACGACCCTGCTGCTGCTCGGCGACGCGCGCAACAACTACCACGCCACCCAGTCTTGGGTGGTCCGCGAGATGCAGCACCGGGCCCGCCACGTCTACTGGCTCAACCCCGAGCCCCGCAGCTATTGGGACACGGGCGACTCCATCATCGGCGAGTACGCGGTGCACTGCGACGGCGTCTTCGAGTGCCGTAACCTCCGGCAACTCGAACGTTTCGTCGACCACTTGGTGTGACTGCATGGACTACTCGGATCGCCCGCCCGGCCCGGGCGGGGATCCGCCGGCGCCGGCACCGACCGGCCGCCGCGGCCGGGTCCTGACCATCGGGCTGGTGATCGTGGGCCTGATCGCGGTGGCGGTCGGGGCCTTCCTCGTGTTCGCTCCCGACGATGCCGAGAGCGACGAGCGCGACTCGAGCGACGGGGACCGCCGCGCGTCCGTGTTCGACCTGTCCGAAGGCGACTGCTGGAACAACGTCCCGAACGGGCGCGAGGAGGCCGAGACCGTGCACCCGGTGCGGTGCTCCGATCCCCACGAGGGCGAGGTGTTCGCGGTCGTCGCCCTGGACCTGGGCGAGGCGTGGCCCGGAGTGGACGTGGTCACGAGCCAAGCCGAAGCGGACTGCGTGCAGCGCTTCCAGGCCTACGTGGGCGTGACGTACGACCGGTCGGTGCTCGACCTCTACTACTTCGGCCCCACCGAGGAGACCTGGACCGAGCGCGACGCCCGTGCGGTCGTGTGCGTCGTGGTCGACCCGACGGCCCCCGATGACGGGCGGGTCACCGGCTCCCTGCAGGGGGCGGCCCGCTGAGCCGCGCTGTATCAGCGTGACCGGTCTCGGACTCTCTGTGCTGTTGTCCCAAGGCGTATGCAAGCAACTTGCGAGGGCGCGGGATCAGGGTGACGGGCATGGCGAGGACCGCGGCGACCGGCACCGGGCGACGACCCGGGCAGAGCGGGGGAGAGCCGGCGGCCCTGGCGCGCCACGTCACCATCGTGCACGGCGACATCGTCGGCTCGACCGAGCTGGTCGAGGCGGCCGGCCCCCGGTACCCGCAGCTGCTGGCCCGGCACCGGGCCCTGATCGGGGCGGCGGTGGTGCGCGGCGGCGGCCGGTTCCTGGCCCATGCCGGTGACGGCACCTTGGCCCTGTTCGACGACCCCCGCGACGCAGTTGCGGCCGCGGTCGACGCGCAGCGGGCGTTGGGCGCCGAGCCCTGGCCCGTGGGGCTGCCGATCCGGGTGCGCATGGGCGTGCACGCGGGCGAGGTCTACGAC
>JBKPRV010000455.1:0-10428 GCA_046734715.1 Actinomycetota bacterium
GCTCTGGGACGTGCCCGAGGAGCCCGAGCTGAACGGCCACCCCGACTGGGCGCTGGTGAGCACGACCCACTACGAGATCGACGCCGCCCTCCAGGAGATGGCCGAGAACGCGGTGGACTCGGCGCACTTCCGCTACGTGCACAACACCGCCGAGGTGCCGGTCATGGAGGAGTACACCACGGGCTTCCCCGAGGCGATCATGCGCTCGGCCCAGAAGTTCCCCACGCCTCGCGGGGTCATCGAGGGCCGGATCGACACCCACGCCCACGGCCCGGGGATCTCCAAGGTGCTGTTCTCCGGCATCATCGACACCGTCAACTACGCGGTCACGACGCCCACCGACCACGAGCGCTGCGTCGTGCGCTTCAACTTCGCGATCCGCTCGCTCGGCGACGAGGCCGCGAACCAGGGTGTGGGGCGGGCCTTCGTGGCCGAGGTCGACAAGCAGGTCCGCGAGGACATGCCCATCTGGGAGCACAAGGCCCACCTGGTGCGCCCGGCGCTGATCGACACCGACGGCCCGTTCATGAAGTTCCGGCGCTGGCTGGCCCAGTTCTACGCCGAGCCCGTGGGCGACCAGAAACTCGTGTACCCGCCGCCGTACTGGCCCGACCGGCTCGACGAGGCGCCGGCCAAGGCCACGGCCTCGGCGCGCGAGCTGGGAGAGAACTGAGTCTCGACACGGCCCGGCGTTGCCTGGCAACGGAGGGCGGCCGGTAGGTTCCCTGGCGATGGCAGCCGTCGCGTACGACCCCGAGGCGACCGGTGCGGTGCTGGCCGCCCTGTCGGCCGCCATGCGGTCCGTCACGCTCGGGTCGTCGCTGGAGCGGGTGCTGCAGCAGCTGGCCGGGTGCGCCCAGGCGCTGGTCGGGGCCCGCTACGCGGCCATCGGGGTGCCCGAGGCCGAGGGCGACGAGTTCGCCCAGTTCGTCACCGTGGGCATGAGCGACGAGCTGGTCGCCCAGCTGGGCCCGCTCCCCCGCACCCACGGGATCCTCGACGCCATGCTCTCGGACCCCTCGCCCTACCGCACCGACGACATCACGCAGGATCGCCGGTTCCGCGGCTGGTGGCCCTCGGTCCATCCCCGCATGAGCTCCTTCCTGGGCGTGCCCATCGTGTCGGCCGGGGACGTCATCGGCGCCTTCTACCTGACCGACAAGCAGGGCGGGGGCAGCTTCACCGCGAGCGACGAGGCCGCGGTGGTGTTGCTGGCCTCCCACGCGGCCATCGCCATCGACCAGGCGCGGCTGTTCGAGGACAGCCGCGAGCTGGCGCTGGTCCAGGAGCGGGGCCGGCTGGCCCGCGAGCTGCACGACGCCATGAGCCAGTCCCTGTTCAGCCTCCAGCTCTCGGCCGAGGCCGCCACCCGGCTGCTGCCCGGCGACCCCGAGGCCGCGGCCGCCGCGCTGGCGACGGTGCGGGCCCTGGCGGCGCAGGTCTCCGCCGAGCTGCGCACCACCGTGGAGGGCCTGCGCCCCGCCGACCTCGAACGTGACGGGCTGGCCGCCACGCTGGTCAACCAGCTCACGGTGGCGGGCCGGGCCCACGACGTGCCCGTCGAGGTGGAGGTCGGTGAGGAGGTCGAGCTCGACCCCGACGTCGAGCACCAGGTCCTGCGCATCGCCCAGGAGGCCGTCACCAACGCGCTGCGCCACGCCCGGGCCGGCCGGGTGACGGTGAGCCTCAGCCCGGTCGACTCGGGTGCGGGCGTGGTGCTGCGGGTGTCCGACGACGGGCACGGCTTCGACCCCGAGGCCCGGGCCCTGCGTGCCCGTCGATTGGGCCTGACATCGATGCACGAGCGGGCCGCCTCGCTGGGCGGGACGCTGACGGTCGACTCGGCTCCGGGCCGCGGCACCACCGTCGAGCTGAGGCTGCCGGCATGACCGAGCCCGCCATCCGGGTCGTGGTCAGCGACGACCACCCCGTGGTGCGCCAGGGGCTGCGCTCACTGCTGGAGGCGGAGGGCTTCGCCGTGGTGGGCGAGGCCGGCGACGGCGACGAGGCCGTGCGGCTGGTGGCCGAGACCCGGCCAGACGTGCTGCTGACCGACCTGGTCATGCCGGGGACCGACGGGATCGAGGCCATCCGGCGGGTGCGGGCCGGCGAGGTCCCGGTGGGGATCCTGGTGCTCACCAGCTTCAGCGGGGCCGAGCAGGTCATCCCCGCCATCCAGGCGGGGGCCGACGGCTACCTGCTGAAGGACGCGGGGCCCGCGGCGCTCACCGACGCCATCCGGGCCGTGCACCGGGGCGAGCCCATGCTGTCGCCCGAGGCCACCGCGGTGGTCATGGCCCGGGTGGCCGCCGACCCGGGGCTCGCCCCCGAGCCCGCGGCCCATCCCGACCTCGACCGGCTCACGGCCCGGGAACGGGAGGTGCTGGCCGGGCTCGGCCGGGGCCTGTCCAACCGGCAGCTGGCGGCCGAGCTGTTCGTGTCCGAGAAGACGGTGAAGACCCACGTGTCGAGCCTGCTGGCCAAGCTGCGGCTCACCGACCGGACCCAGGCCGCGCTGTTCGCGGTGAGGGCCGGTGTCGCCGACCCTCGGCAGTGACGCGGCGACCCGTAGGGACGACCCCCGGGTCGGCCTCGCGACCTAGGCCGGAGGACCGAGGCAGAACCGTTCCGCGGGCCGATGGAGGTGGCCGAATCGGTCCTTACCGTGCTGGGCATGCGCAGAACTGCACTCGTCACAGGAGCCAGCCGGGGGTTCGGCCGAGCGCTCGCCGAGCGCCTGGCCGCCGACGGTTGGAACGTCGTGATCGACGCGCGCGGGCCGGCCACGCTGGAGGCGGCGAGGGTCGCCATCGACGCCGCCGGGCCCGGCCGGGTCGTGGCCCTGGCGGGCGACGTCGAGGATCCGCTCCACGTCGCCGCCCTGGTCAGCGAGGCGGCCGGCCTGGGCCGCTTCGAGCTGGTCGTGAACAACGCGGGGGCGCTCGGGCCCAGCCCGCTGCCGCCCGTCGCCGCCCTGCGGGACCGGGACCTCGAGCGGGTCCTGGCGGCCAACACCCTCGCCCCCCTGCGGGTGATCCAGGCCGCGCTCCCCCACCTCCGCACCACCCACGGCGCCATCGTCAACGTGACCTCCGACGCCGCGGTGGAGGCCTACGAGGGTTGGGGAGGCTACGGGGCCTCCAAGGCCGCCCTGGAGCAGCTCAGCCGGGTCCTGGCGGCCGAGGAGCCTGCCGTGCGGGTCTATGCGGTCGATCCGGGCGACATGCGCACCCAGATGCACCAGGACGCCTTCCCCGGCGAGGACATCTCCGACCGCCCCCTGCCCGAGACCCGGGTGCCCGGCCTGGTCCGCCTCGTCGAGAGCCGGCTGCCCAGCGGCCGCTACCACGTGGAGGACGTCCCGGAACCGGATGATGTGTTGGAGCCGGCGGGATGAGAGTCCTCGACCCCTCCCGCACCGACCGGGTGAGCGCCGGCATGGCCCGTGCCCGCATCCGCAGTGGGATCGACCCGGCGGTGACGGCCCTGCCCCTGCGGTCGTTCAGCATCCCCGAGGGCCGCGAGGCCGGGACCCCGGCCGAGGTCCTCGGCGGCGGCGTCCTCGGCTCCGACGGCCGCTCCGACGTCCGGCTCATGGTGGCCCGGCGCTCCGGCCTCGGCGTCGCCCACCGCGCCTTCTCCGACCTGGGCGACGCGCTGGAGCCCGGCGACGTGCTGGTGGTCAACACCTCGGCGGTCGTCCCCGCCGCGCTCGACGCCCAGGGCCCCGAGGGCGAGGTCGTGCGCCTGCACCTGTCCACCGAGCAGCCCGGCGGCTTCTGGGTGGCCGAGCCCCGACTCCCCGCGGGGCCCGGCACAAAGCGCTACCGGGGCCGCCCCCCGTCCCACCTCGTGTTGGAGGGCGGGGGGCGGGCGGAGCTGCTGGCGCCCTACCCCGCGGGGGCGAACGCTGAGCGCCTCTGGCTGGTGCGCCTCGACCTGCCCACCGCGCCGCTGGACTACCTCGCGGTCCACGGCCAGACCATCCGCTACGCCCACGCCGACGCGGCCTGGCCCGTGGAGGCCTACCAGTCGGTGTTCTCGCGGGTGCCGGGCTCGGCCGAGATGCCGAGTGCGGCCCGACCCTTCACCGACGCCCTGGTGACCGATCTGGTGACGCGGGGCATCGTCATCGCCCCCCTCATCCTCCACACCGGCGTCTCGTCGCAGGAAGCCGGCGAGCCGCCCTATGCCGAGCGTTACAGCGTGCCACCCGCCACCGCCGCGCTGGTCAACGGCGCCCACCGCGACGGTCGGCGGGTCATCGCGGTGGGGACCACCGTGGTGCGGGCGCTGGAGACCACGGCCGACGAGGCCGGCCGGTCACACCCCGGAGGCGGCTGGACCGAGCTGGTGGTGACCCCGGAGCGCGGCGTGCGGGTGGTGGACGGCCTGCTGACCGGCTGGCACGAGCCCGAGTCGTCACACCTGGCCATGCTGGAGGCCATCGGCGGCCGCGAGCTGATCGACCGCTCGTACGCCGCGGCCGTCGGGTCCGGCTATCGCTGGCACGAGTTCGGCGACAGCCACCTGATCCTGCCCTGACCCCAGCGGTCAGGACATGATGCCGAGGTCGCCCGTGGTGGCCCCGCCGTCGATCGCCAGCTCGGCGCCGGCGATGTAGCTGGCCTCGTCCGAGGCGAGGAACAGCACGGCGGCCGCCACCTCGCCCGGCGAGCCCATGCGAGCTACGGGCAGGCGCTGGTAGAAGGGTGCGCCGGGGTCGGTGCCGGCCACCATGGGCGTGTCGATGCCGCCGGGATGGACCGAGTTCACCCGGATCCCCTTGTGCCCCAGGTCGATGGCCGCGGTCTTGCTCAGCCCCCGCACCGCCCACTTGCTGGCCACGTACGCCCCGAGGAACGGCAGCCCCTGGAGCCCGGCGGTCGACGACACGTTGACGATGGCCCCGCCGCCCGCCTCCACCATCGAGGCGGTGACCGCCTTCATGCCCAGGAACACGCCGGTGACGTTGACCCGCATGACCCGCTCGAAGTCCTCCAGCGTGGTCTTGTGCAGCGACTGGAAGTGGAGGATGCCGGCGTTGTTGATCAGCACGCTGACCGGTCCGAAGGCCTCCTCGGTGGCCTTGACCGCCGCCTCCCACTGGGCTTCGTCGGTGACGTCGAGGTGGACGTAGAGCGCGGTGTCGCCGATCTCGGCCGCGACGGCCTGCCCCTCCTCGTCCAGCACGTCGCCCAGCACCACCTTGGCGCCCTCGGCCGCGAACAGCCGGGCCTCGGCCGCGCCCTGGCCCCGGGCGCCGCCCGAGATGATGGCGACCTTGCCGTCGAGCCGTCCCGTCATGCCGTCGTCCTCTCGCTCATTGGCGCACCCCTGCGGGGTTGCTTCCCAATGACCGCTCGGCCCATAGGGCCGAGTACCGCACTGTGTTTATGGTTCACTCGCTTCACTCGCTCACGATGTCGGCTTGTCCGCGCCGACCGCCCACATGGCGAAGAACTGTGAGCCCCCACCGTAGGCGTGCCCGAGCGCCACACGGGCCCCGTCGATCTGGTGCTCCCCCGCATGGCCCCGCACCTGCATCGCCGCCTCGGCGAAGCGGATCATGCCCGAGGCGCCGATGGGGTTGGACGACAGCACGCCGCCCGACGGGTTCCAGGGGATGTCGCCGTCCATGGCGGTGGCGCCGTCTTCGACCAGCGTCCAGCCCTTGCCCTCCTCGGCGAAGCCCAGGTTCTCCAGCCACATGGGCTCGTACCAGGAGAACGGCACGTAGACCTCGGCGACGTCGATGTCCTCGCGGGGGTTGGTGATGCCGGCCTGGGCGTAGACGTCGGCCGCGCAGGCCCGGCCCCCCAGTGGGTTCACCTGGTCCCGTCCGGGCGCCATCGTCGGCTCCGAGCGCATGGCGCCGCCCAGCATCCACGCCGGGTCCGTGGCCGCGTCACCGCCCGCCTCGTCGGTGAGGACCATGGCGCAGGCCCCGTCCGAGGACGGGCAGGTCTCGGAGTACCGGATCGGGTCCCAGAGCATGATCGAGTCCTTGACCGACTCGAACGTGATGCCTTCCTCGTGCAGGTGGGCCTTCGGGTTCTTGAGGGCGTTCAGGCGATCCTTGAGCGCCACCAGCACGCCGATGTGGTCGGGAGCGCCCGAGCGCCGCATGTACGCCCGGATGTGCGGCGCGAAGTACCCGCCCGCCCCGGCCACCAGCGGCGGCGAGAACGGGATGGGCAGCGTCAGCGCCCACATGGCCTCGCTCTCGGACTGCTTCTCGAAGGCCACGGTCAGCACCCGGCGATGGATGCGGGCCTGGACCAGGCTGGCGGCTACCAGCGTGGTGGAGCCGCCCACCGAGCCCGCGGTGTGGACCCGCAGCAACGGCTTGCCCACCGCCCCCAGGGCGTCGGCCAGGTACAGCTCCGGCATCATCACGCCCTCGAAGAAGTCGGGCGCCTTGCCGATGACCACGGCGTCGATGTCGGCCCAGGTCATGCCCGCGTCCTCGAGGGCCTCGAGCGCGGCTTCCCGCACCAGCCCGGCGATGGACACGTCGCCCCGGGTGGCCTGGTGGTGGGTCTGGCCGATGCCGACGACGGCGACCCGCTCCTTGCCCATCAGCCCTCCCCTTCCAGCACGCACACGAGGTTCTGCTGCAGGCACGGCCCGCTGGTGGCGTGGGCCACCGCCCGCTGCGCCTCGCTCCGCGAGATGCGGGAGGCGGCCTCGCCGATGCGGATCAGCCCCGCGGCGATCAGCGGGTTGGCCGCCAGCGGTCCACCCGAGGGGTTGACGGTCACGCCGTCGCCCAGGCCCAGCGCCCGGCGCAACAGGACCTCCTGGTGGCTGAAGGGAGCGTGCAGCTCGGCGATGTCCACCGACCCCTCCCCCACCCCGGCGTGCTGGGCGGCCAGCCGGGTCGAGGGTGAGTCGGTCAGGTCGCGCACCCCCAGGGCGTGCGCCTCGACCCGGTGGTCGATGCCCCGGATCCACGCCGGGCGGTCCGACAGCTCCCGCGCCCGGTCCCCGGCCGCCAGGATCACGGCCGCGGCCCCGTCGCTGATGGGCGGGCAGTCGTGGCGGCGCAGCGGCGCAGCGATCTCCGGCTCCTTGAGCAGGACCTCGGGGTCGTCGGATCCCTGCAGCTGGGCGAAGGGGTTGGCAGCCGCGGCCCGGCGGCTGCGAGCGGCGATGCCGGCCATCTCGGCCACGTCGGTCACGCCCGCGTCCAGGCAGGCCCGGGCCTGCAGCGCGGCCAGCGCCAGGCTGTCGGGCCACAGTGGGGCCTGGTAGTAGGGGTCGAGCTGGCGGGACAGCACATCCCGCAGCGATCCCGGCGACGACTTGCCGTAGCCGTACACCAGGGCGGTGTCGGCCACGCCGGTCTGGATCTTGACCCACGCCTCGTACAGGGCCCAGGCGCCGTCCATCTCCACGTGGCTCTCGCTGATGGGCGGCGACGCGCCGACCCCGTCGAGCGTCTGCACGAAGCTGAAGGCCGAGCCGGCCAGGTAGTCGGTGCTGCCCGAGCAGGTGAAGTCGATCTGGGTCTGGTCCAGCCCCACGTCGCTCTTGACCTGGTGCAGCACCGGCATGAGCAGCTCGACCTCGTTCCGGTACGCCTCCCGCCGCACGTGCTGCGACTGGGCGAACGCGACGACCGCTACATCGCGCATCAGACATGCTCCCGGTAGGTCTCGTAGGCGGCGTCGGGCTCACCCGTCGGACGCCACCACTTGATCGACGCCAGGTCGTGGGTCAGCTGGTCGTCGTCGACCCACACCGCCTCGACCCGCATCCCCATCCGGACCTGGTCGAAGGGGATCTCCTGGATCATCCCGAACAGGCCCATGTCGCCCCCGTCGGGCAGCACCGTGGCGCACACGTAGGGCAGCTCCATGGCCGAGCCCGAGAACTTGACGTTGACCACGCAGAAGGTGGTGACGATGCCCCGGTCGGGCAGCTCGACCTGCTCGCTGGTGGGCACGCCGTCGAGGGGGCACGAGCCCCGGGGCGGCAGGATGACCTTGCCGCAGGTGCCGCAGCGCTCGCCCAGGATCTTGTGCGACTCGATGCCCCGCAGGAACCGGGACGTCGCCCGCCCCGCGGTGAACGTGTACTCGAGCCGGGCCGGCGTGCGGATCGAGCGCACCGGCTCTACGTCCTGCAGGGCCGGGGGCAGCGTGAGCGGGCTCATGCGGGCTCGAAGCAGGCGATGTCGGTGATGGCGCCCTCCCGCTGGTCCTGCCAGCGGATCCGCACCAGCATGCCCGTGCTCACCCGGTCGGGCGAGCCGGCGTCGAGGGCGTGCAGCAGGCCGGTGTCGGCGCCGTCCATCCGCACGAGCGCCCAGGCGAAGGGCCGGTCGAGCGGCTGGTTGGGCCGAGGCGACGGTTCCCACGACCAGGTGGTGACCGTGCCTTGCACGCCGAGGGTGACGAGCTCGCCGAGCTCCTCGCTCGTGACCGGGTCGTACTCGACCGGCGGGCACAGCACCCGGCCGTCCCCCGTGCGCACCCCGAGCACCAGGCCCTCCCGCAGACCCGTCAGGAACGCGCTCTGGACGGGCCCGACGGTGCGGCTGAACGGGTACTCGATCACCATCGGCGCCGACAGGATCTCGGCCTCGGCCATGCCACCTCCTCGCAAGCTCACCGCGAAGTGAAACAGGTTCTACTTTCAGGAGGCAGGTCTAGCAGCTTTCCGGTCCGGCCGCGAAACGGGACCGGTGCCGGTTTCGGACGCGAAGAGGAGGGGCCCATCGGGCCCCTCCTCCGCGACGGGTCAGGTGATTCCGGCGGTCAGGTCGAGGCCCGCCGCCGGCGGCTGTACGCCCCGAACCCGACCCCGGCTGCCAGCAGGACCAGCGCCGCGCCCACCAGTCCGAGCGTGTTGGCACCGGTGATCGGCAGGCCGCCGCCGTTGCTCGTCGGCGTGGTCACCGGAACGGTGCTGGTGGTGCTGGGCGTGCCCTGCTGCGGGACGGTCGAGTCGGTCGTCGTGGTGCTCTCCGGCGGGGTCGTGGTGGAGGACGGGGGCGACGAGGTGGGCGGCGTCTGCACCTCCACCTCGACCTCGTCCATGACCTCGCGGGGCGTGACCACCAGGAACGCCAGGTCCTGCACGTCGGCGTCCGCGAACAGCCGCACGCCGGCCTCGACGCCCGCGGCATAGGCATAGAGGGACGCTTCACCCGCCTCGGACGCCTCGAGCCACAGCTCGTCGCCGTCGGACGCGGGAGCTTCGAACGGGCTTCCGTCCTCGTGGTGCAGCGTGACGCCCTCGCCCGGCGTCAGGTCGACCGACGCCGCCGACGTGTGGATGACGAACGGCCCGATGAGCTGGCCGGGGATGGCGTCGACGTCGGTGTCCCCCTCGATGCTCAGGGTGACGGGACCGCCCAACGCCGGCAGCGCGCCGTCGGCTACGGCGGCGACGATCGTCTGGTAGTTGGCGAGCACCGTCGGGTGCCCGTTCGACGACTCCAGCTCGAAGCCGTTGGTGAAGTGCCAGATCGCGGCCTGGGTGGCGGCCGCCTTCTCGGAGTCGGTGCCCTCGATCTCGTAGCCCTCGGGACCCACGCCGACGGGGAAGTAGCTGTTCAGGATGCGCTCGACCGCGTCGCGATTGGCGATGGACGAGCCGTCCCACGGCACTTCCGGGATGGTGTCGCCCTCGTCGATCCCGCCGATGAAGTCGACGCAGTAGGCCCCCTCGACGCTCGACGAGCCGTCGACTTGAAGGTTCAACAGGCCGGCCTGGATGGACTTGGTCCCGCCGCCCGGGAGGTGGCCCTTGACGGCTTCATGGAACTCCGAGAGGCCCTGATACTCCCCGGAGCTCTCGTCGGCGGCTGACGGTGCTGCGAACGTGCCGACCAGGCCTGCGGCGAGCGCGAGGCTGGCAACGACGGCTCCTACGCCTCGTCGCGAGGCAGCGCGTTGGGCAATGGTCATGTCTCTCCCCAAGCTCGTGTGCGGGTGCCTGAGCGAGGGCGCGCGTGTCGACAGATCCCGGGCCGGCTTCCCCTGACTCCCCACGGGGCGCAGCGACAACTCGCCTCGTGGACCTCAGCCTGCCCCAGCGACCGAGCGCGTCTCGCCCGCGGCCCGGCACGCTAACACGCGCGCGCGCCTAGCCCGGACATCCCGGGCACAGATCGCGTCAACCTGGAGAATCTGCCCCCGTAATCGCCCGAAGGGCCCGCAAGGTGGCGGGCCCTTCGGTCAAAAACGGCGACAGCGCAGGCTCAGAACGTGATGACCGAGCGGATGACCGTGCCCGCCTTGAGGTCGGCCACCGCCTCGTTCACGTCGTCGATGGCGATCTTCTTGGTCACCATGCCCTCGAGGTCCAACCGGCCGTTGCGCCACAGGTTGAGCATGCGGGCGAAGTCGCTGCGCACGTCGGCCGAGCCGTAGTAAGAGCCCACGAGCGTCTTCTCCTGGAAGAACAGCTCGAAGG
>JBKPRV010000456.1:0-5652 GCA_046734715.1 Actinomycetota bacterium
AGGGTGTGGATCTCGTCGATGAACAGGATGATGTCGCCGCGGGTGCGGATCTCCTTGAGCACCTTCTTCAGGCGCTCCTCGAAGTCGCCCCGGTAGCGGCTGCCGGCCACCAGCGCGCCCAGGTCGAGCGTGTAGAGCTGCTTGCCCTTGAGCGTCTCGGGCACGTCGTTGGACACGATGTTCTGGGCCAGGCCCTCGACGATGGCGGTCTTGCCGACGCCGGGCTCGCCCACCAGCACCGGGTTGTTCTTGGTGCGGCGGGACAGGACCTGCATGACCCGCTCCATCTCGCGGGCCCGCCCGATCACCGGGTCGAGCTTCTTCTCGCGAGCGAGCTGGGTGAGGTTGCGTCCGAACTGGTCCAGGACCAGCGAGCCGGTCGGCTGGGTCTCGGTGGCGCTGCCGCCGGTGGCCGCCCCGGCCTTCTCGCCGGGAGGCCCGCCCGAGCCCTGGTAGCCCGACAGGAGCTGGATGACCTGCTGGCGGACCCGGGACAGGTCGGCGCCCAGCTTGACCAGCACCTGGGCGGCCACGCCCTCGCCCTCGCGGATGAGGCCGAGGAGGATGTGCTCGGTGCCGATGTAGTTGTGGCCGAGCTGCAGCGCCTCGCGCAGGGACAGCTCGAGGACCTTCTTGGCGCGGGGAGTGAACGGGATGTGGCCGGACGGCGAGGAGCCACCCTGGCCGATGATCTCCTCAACCTGCTGGCGGACGGCCTCCAGGCTGATGCCCAGCGACTCCAACGCCTTGGCCGCGACACCCTCACCCTCATGGATGAGCCCGAGGAGGATGTGCTCGGTGCCGATGTAGTTGTGGTTGAGAAGCCGGGCTTCCTCTTGGGCCAACACGACGACCCGTCGTGCCCGGTCGGTGAACCGTTCGAACAAAATACTCCTCCCGCCGGTCGGGGGATCCGTGCAGCGAGTGTACAGCCCACCCCCTGCCAGCAACCCTCTCGCCTTTCGGCGGCAGGGTTCGTAACCGGATCGCGCGCCCGTGCGCACCGCCGGTGGCGGCGGGCGGGTCAGGCGGCCCGGAGGTCGCCGACGGCCTGCCGGACCGCGTCTGCCGAGGTCCCGAGCACACTCAGCGTGTCGGCCGCCCCACCCTCGCCCTGCTCGGCCCGGCGCACGAAACCGAGCAGCAGGTCGTCGGTGTCGATGCCGTGACGGCCGGCGGAAACCGCTTCCACCAGGGCCAACTCGACCACTTCGAGGCCGGTGGCGGCGAGCGAGGGCTCGAGGGGCGGGCTGGGCTCGCTGGCGCCGGTCCCGAGGATGGCGTCGGCCTTCTCGCGGGCCTGGTCCAGCGTGACCCCGACGGCGTTCAAGGCCTTGGCCCCGTTGCCTTCGGCTTCGGCCAGGATCCCGAGCAGCAGGTGCTCCTCCCCCGCCTGGGGCTGGCCGTGGCGGAGGCTCTCGACCTGGCCGAACAGCACCGCCCGCCAGGCCCCGGCGGTGAGCCGGCGCAGCACCGGCTGGCCTTCGGACGGCGAGCCGACGACCGGCTCCGGGCCGTAGACCAGGGGACCCGGCGGGGCGCCGGCCCGGCCCGAGCGGGTGAGCGAGGCCCACATGCGGCGGGGGATGCCGGTCCGGGGCACAGGCATCGCACCGCCCACCATCGTGTGCACCCGCGCCGAGATCGCCGGCAGGTTGGCCCCCACGGCCACCAGCGCCTGGCAGGCCACGCCCTCGCCCTCCCGGATGAGGCCTAGGAGCATGTGCTCCGTGCCGATGTAGTTGTGGCCGAGCTGGAGCGCCTCCCGCAGCGACAGCTCCAGCACCTTCTTGGCCCGGGGGGTGAAGGGGATGTGGCCCGACGGCGTTGAATCGCCCTGGCCGACGATCCGCTCGACCTGCCCGCGGACGGCCTCCAGGGTGATGCCCTCGGCCGTCAGCGCCTGGTACCCGACCCCGCTGCCCTCGGCCAGGAGGCCCAGCAGGATGTGCTCGGTGCCGATGTAGTTGTGCTGGAGGAGCCGGGCTTCCTCCTGGGCCAGGACGACCGCCCGTCGGGCCCGGTTGGTGAAACGTTCGAACATGGCTCCCCTGCCCTCCCCTCCCGGTTGTGGGCTCGTGTCGAAGTTAGTTCCCCACCTCACCTACCGTTTGGTCGTGGCTCCCCCCCATCCGCTCGTCGACCAGCCCGCGATGCCCGCCCTGCGCGAGCGGGTCGAGAAGCGGTTGGCGGCAGCGGTCGAGTCCGACGACCCGGCCATGACGGAGATGGCCTCGCACCTCGTGCGGGCGGGCGGCAAGCGCCTGCGCCCCGTTCTGGCCGCCCTGGCCTCCACGGCCGGGACAGGCCCGGCGACCGTCGCCGACGACGTCATCACCGGCGGCGTGGCCTGTGAGCTGGTGCACGTGGGGTCGCTGCACCACGACGACGTCATCGACGAAGCGGCCACCCGCCACCGGGTCGAGAGCGTCAACGCCCGCTGGGGCAACCTGCGGGCCATCCTCTCCGGCGACTTCCTGCTGGCCCGGGCTTCGGAGCTGGCGGCGTCATTGGGCACCGAGGTGGCCGGCCTGCTGGCCGCCACCATCGGGCGGTTGTGCGAGGGCCAGGTGCGGGAGCTCCAGTTCGCCTACCGGGTCGAACGCGGCGTCGCCGACTACGAGGCGTCCATCGAGGGCAAGACCGCCGCGCTGTTCGCCACCTCCTGCCGCATCGGGGGGATCGTGGCCGGCGCGCCCCGCCCGGAGGTCGACGCCCTCACCGAGTTCGGCCGCCACTACGGGCTCGCCTTCCAGGTGGTGGACGACATCCTCGACGTGGTGGCGACCGATGAGGAGCTGGGCAAGCCCGCGGGCCACGACATGGCCGAGGGCGTCTACACCCTGCCGGTGCTGCACACCCTGGGCCAGGAGATGCCCGAGGCGGCGGAGCTGCGGTCGTTGCTCGGCGGCCCGCTGGAGCCCGCGGACCAGGCCCGGGCCCTGGCGCTGGTGCGGGCGGGCGACGGCGTCGACGCGGCCTTGACCCGGGCCCGCGCCTACGTGGACAAGGCGACGGCGGCGCTCGCCGCCCTACCGCCCTCGCCCGCGGGCGCCACGCTGGCCGCCGCCGCCCTCCACCTGCTGGAGGGCCTCGACGGGCGTGGGTAGCAGCGGGAGCTGGGCCGGAACTCGGGTGACCACGACCTGCGCCCGTCGGTAGCGTCCGCCCGATGCCGATCGCCCCCGACACCAAGGACTGGACCTGGGTCCTGGAGCGCCGCTGCCCCGAGTGCGGGTTCGCGGCCGCCTCCGTCGACCGCAGCGCCGTCGGCGAGCTGGTCCGAGCCAACGCCGCCGGCTGGCAGGAGGTGCTGGCCCGGCCCGCCCGCGAGGTCACCCTGCGACCCTCCGACGACCGCTGGTCGGCGCTGGAGTACGCCTGTCACGTCCGCGACGTACTGGTCCTCTATGACGAGCGGCTCCAGCTCATGCTGACCGAGGACGACCCCGACTTCGCCAACTGGGACCAGGACGTCACCGCGGTGGAGAACCGCTACGACGAGCAGGACCCGGCCCGGGTGGCAGCCGACATCGCCGCGGCGGCGGCCGTGATCGCCGAGCGCTTCGACGGGGTGCCCGAGGGCGCCTGGGGGCGCACGGGCAACCGCAGCGACGGGGCCCAGTTCACGATCGAGAGCTTCGCCCGCTACTTCGTGCACGATCCGGTCCACCACCTCGACGACGTCGAGAAGGGCTTCGCCGCCATCGGCGCGGAGGCCGGCGATGGGTGACCTGGCGCTCGACACCCACGTCGAGCCCCTGGGCGACGGCCGGTACCGGGCCCAGATCAGCCCGGACTGGAAGATCTGGGGGCCCAACGGGGGCTACGTCGCCTCCATCGCGCTGCGAGCCGCCGGCGCGGCCACGGGCCGGGCGCGGCCCGCCACCCTCGTGGCCCAGTTCCTGGGCGTGGCCGACTACGCCGCCGTCGAGGCGGATGTCGAGATCCTGCGCACGGCCCGCTTCGCCACCGCCGCCCGGGTGAGCCTGCGCCAGGGCGACCGGCTGATCCTGGAGGCCCTGATCTGGGGCGTCGACCCGGGCGACATGATGCTCGAGCACGACATCTCCCCGGCCCCCGAGGTCCCGGGCCCCGAGGACGTGCCCTCGCGCGCCGATCGGATCGCCGCCCTGCCCCCCGGCGATCCGGGCCCGCCCCACCTGCCGTTCTTCGACAACCTCGAACAGCACCCGCTCCAGTGGCGTGACAGCTGGCCGCCCGAGGGGCCCGAGGAGCCCGTGACCCGCCAGTGGCTGCGCTACCGCCCCACCGCCCGCTTCGACGACGCGTGGATCGATGCGTGCCGCCTGCTGATCCCCGTCGACACCTTCGGCTGGCCCGCGGCCAGCCAGGCCCACGCCTGGATCGACCCGCCGGAAGCGGTGGCCGTGACCGTCGACCTCAAGGTGAGCTTCCACCGCCCCACGGCGCAGGAGTGGCTGCTGGTGGAGGCGGTGTCCCCCATCGCCACCGGCGGCCTGGCCACCGCCGACGCCCAGGTGTGGGACCGCGCCGGCCGGCTCGTGGCCTCGGGGTGCCAGACCATGCTGTGCCGCCCCGCCTTCTACGCTGGCGGGTGATGTCCGGTCCCCTCACCACCACCGTGCAGCCCGACCTCGACCGCCGGCTGGACGAACGGACTGACGAGGACCTCGAGACCGGCAAGCCCCAAGTGGCCCACATCGTGAAGACCGATCCGGGCGAGTCGGCGGTGGCCAAGGTCACCGAGGCCCGCATCTACGGCTTCCCGGTCGAGGCGCTGTGCGGCGAACGGTTCGTGCCCCAGCGCGACCCCACGAAGGTCCCCGTGTGCCAGGCGTGCAAGGAGATCTACGAGCTCTACCGCGCGGCCAACGACGGCCTGCCGGAGACGCCCGACACCTGACCGCCGTGCACGCGCAGGTCCTGTTCGTCCTGTGGGACGGGGGCGGCAACGTCAACCCGGTCCTGGCCCTGGCCCGCCGGCTCACCGGCCGCGGGATCGAGGTCGCCGGCTGCGGCCCGCCGTCGCTGGCCGGCCGGTTCGGGGCCGAGGGCGTGGCGTACGTGCCGCGGGACGTCGCCGATCCGTGGGATCTGGGCGCCATGGCCCGGGATGTGCGGGACGTGTGCGACCGCCTCGACGCCGCCCTGGTGGTCGTGGACTACATGCTGCCCGGGGCGCTGATGGGCGCCGAGCTGGCCGGGCGGCGGCGGGTGGCGCTGGTCCACACCCTCTACGGCGGCCTGCTGGCCGACGGCGCCCCCGATCCGATGGGCATGGCCGCCTCGGTCGTGGGCGTGAACGCGGTGCGGGCGGAGCATGGCCTGCCGCCCGTGGACCGGCTGGCAGACCTGCTCGAAACATGCGAGACCGTGCTGGTCACCTGCCCCGCGGCCCTCGACGAGCGCGAGGACGAGTGGGCGGCCAACGTCCGTCACGTGAGCCCCGTCCTGGAGGATGCGGGGCCCGATGCCGGGTGGGCGCCACCCGCGGGCGAAGGGCCGCTGGTGGTCGCGAGCATGGGGACCACGGCCATGGGCGAGGGCCCGGTGCTGGCCCGGCTGGTGGAGGCCTTGGCGGGCGAGCCGGTGCGGGTCCTGGTGCTGCTGGGCGACCACCTCGACCGCGGGCGGCTGCGGCTGCCCGCCAACGCCACCGAGTCGGGC
>JBKPRV010000457.1:0-6641 GCA_046734715.1 Actinomycetota bacterium
GGGCGTCGGCCCGGATGCCGTCGGCCACGTTGGTGAGCTTGGCCGACATCGCCTCGCGGTAGGGGGCGAGGCCGCCCCAGTCCGGGACCGTGAGCGGCCCGACGAGCTGGTCGATGGGCACGTCCTCGCCCGACAGCGACCGCTTCACCAGCGTCTCGATCCCCTCGATGAAGTCGACGGGGTACACGTCGTGGACCAGGTCGGCGTAGGGCGCCTCGGTGTGGGTGACGGTGGAGATGATCGGGTCCCACAGCACCTTCCGGGACACGATGTCGCGGATCTCCTCCCGGGTGTCGACGGTGCCCTGGCGCCCGCCGATGACCGCGAGCGTGCGCACCAGGTCGAGGTAGAGCTCGATGTTGCGGGAGGCGGTGTTGACCTGCACGACGCCCTCGCGCAGGTCTTCGTCGTCGACGGCCCGGGCGACCTTGTCGGTGGCGTCGAAGAACGGCCGGATGAGCTGCGTGTAGCGCTGGTAGATCTGGTTCTGGAACTCGCCGTTGGCCTCGGTGTTGTACTCGGGGAGCCGGGTGTTGGCGGTGATGTCGGCGCGCAGCTGCTCCAGCGCGTCCAGGCCCTCCAGCGCCGGGGCGTAGGCGGCCTGGACCTCCGGGCCGCGCTGGACGAGCTCCTCGCGCACCATGGCGAGCGCCTCGTCGGTCAGGGCCCGGGTCTCGTCGTAGCCCTGGACCGGGATCCGCACGCCGAGCGACTCGTCCGAGCCCACCGACTTGACCGCCGCGAAGGTGCGTTCGTTCTGGAGGTGGGTGATGAGGCCGCCCGGCCCGACGGCGGCGGTGGCGATCTCGGTCTGGGTCTCGATCTCGTCGACCTCGGCGGTGAGGTTGACCACCTCGAGCCCGGACAGCAGGAACAGCGCCACCAGCGGCACCGACAGGGCGGCGGCCAGCTTGGCGCGAATCGGTATGCGGCGCACGATTCGGAGATCCCTTCTTGAACCGACCGCCCCCAGCACCACTACCCTACGTAGTGGTCACAATCCCCAGACGATCGGTTGCATCATCGCGCGCCGTAGTGGCGTCAGGCGCGCGCGTAGTGGGACCTCTTCAGGAGGATCCGTGCGCGTGATCGCACATGCGGGTCTGGCCTTCCGCCAGCACGCCGCCGCCGTCGCCCTCGAGCGAGGCGAACGGGCCGCACTCGTTGGGCACGATCCACACGTGGATCATGGGCGACAGGTGGTCGCGGAAGGTGTTGCCCGGGCAGGGCTGGGGATAGTCGACCACGGCCATGATGCGCAGTTGGTTGGGGACGCCGCCGTAACAGAGGTTGTTGTGGGCGTGCCACTGGACCAGCGCGCCCCCGAAGTCGGGCGGGTCGTCGACGGTCACGTCTCGCGGGGTGATGAACATGGCGGCCACCAGCGTCCGCTCGCCGTTCGGGCCCACCTGGAAGACGATGGACTCGGGCGCATTCGGGTCGAGGATGTTGTCGTCGTCGATCAGCGGCCAGTTGATGTAGTGCTCGAAGCCGGTGATGGCGTCGCCGATGGGGTACCACCCCCGGGCCGGCAGCGTCGCCGGGTCCGCGAACTGGGGCAGGTCCTCGATGGTGCGGGTGACCAGGTCCTCGGCCTCCGCCTGCTGCTCGGGCGTGACCCCCGGGACCCCACCCAGGTCGACCGGCAGGGTGCCGTCGTAGGGGACGGGGGCGACGGCGGCCGCGTCGTGGGCGTGGTCCATGCCCTCCATGTCGTGGTCGCCGCCTCCATCCCGGTCGTGGTCCATGCCGTCCATGTCATGGTCGCCGTGGTCGCCGGAGGTGGCACCGTGGTCGTGGTCGCCGGTCTTCACCATGCCCGGCACCGAGATGCTGAGCACGGCCACGCCGGCCACGGCCACGAGGACGGGCCGCGGCCGCGCCACCCACTCGTGGCGGTTCGCCAGGGCGGCCACCGCCCCGAGCACCGCGACGACGGCCAGGACCGCGGCCAGGGTGTCGGGGAAGCCGGGCGACTCGGCGGTCTCGAACCCGTTGATGAAGCTGATGCCCGAGGTGCGGCTCAGCACCCAGCCGACGAGGGCGGCGCCGTTGATGGCGATGCCGGACAGGCTCACCCACCGGCCGGCGCGGACGAGGGCCAGCGCCCCCCAGCCGATCTGGAGGGCGGCGATCACGGCGAACGAGAAGATGACGGAGCGCTCGTCGCCGTGGGTGCCGACGCAGGTGGCGTGGATGGCACCGGCCCCCAGGGAGGCCAGGGCGGCGATCCGGAGGGGGCCGGGAATGCCGCCGGACCCGGGATCGGAGGCGGGGACCGGGTCGGGCGCGGGCGGGGCGTAGCGCGGCGGCGGAGGCGGTTCGTTGGTGTACACCTAGCTCTCCCCAGGGGCCGGCGGCGGAGGTACGAGCCGAAAACTTACTCCGGGAAACTTGCTACGTGAACCCCGCGTCAGCTGCTACGAAGCGTTTTCCTCGGCCTTCGCACGGTACTCATCGCGCAGCCGGCGCTTGTAGAGCTTCCCGCTGTCGGTGCGGGGCAGGTGGGCCACGAAGTCCACCCGGCGCGGGCACTTGAACCGGGCGAGCCGGGCCCGGCAGTGCTCGATCAGGGCCGCGGCCAGGTCGTCCGACGGCACCTCGCCGTCCCCGAGCTCGACCACCGCCACCACCACCTCGCCCCACTCGGGGTCGGGCACGCCGATCACGGCCGCGTCGCCGACGGCGGGATGGCCGAGCAGTTCGGCCTCGACCTCGGCCGGGTACACGTTCACCCCGCCGGTGATGATGAGGTCGGCGCTGCGGTCGGTGAGGAACAGGTAGCCGTCGTCGTCCAGGTAGCCGACGTCACCCATCGTGTAGTACTCGCCGCGGTAGCTGCTCTCGGTCTTCTCCGGGTCGCCGAAGTAGTCGAAGCGCCCCACCGCCGGGGCCTTCAGGTAGACGGTGCCGACCTCGCCGGAGGGCTGGTCCTCTCCGCTCACCGGGTCGAGGATGCGGATGTGGTCAGCCGTAGCGGGCTTGCCCACCGTGCCGGGCTTGGTCAGCCAGTCGCCGCTGGTGACGAAGGTGCCGACCCCCTCGGTGGCGGCGTAGTACTCCAGCAGCACCGGGCCCCACCAGTCGATCATCTTGGCCTTGACCGACACCGGGCAGGGGGCGGCGCCGTGGAACACCAGGCGCAACGAGGACACGTCGGCTGCGTTCCGGACCTCGTCGGGCAGCGCCAGGAGCCGGTGGAACATGGTCGGCACCAGGTGCGAGTGGGTGATGCGGTGCTCCTCGATGAGCCGCAGCGTCTCGGCCGGCGACCAGCCGTCCATCAGCACCACCCCCACCCCCGCGGTGAGCGGCCCGGCCAGGGAGAACGCCAGCGGGGCGGCGTGGTACACGGGCCCCGTGCACAGGTGCATGGTCTCACCCGGCACGTAGCCGAACAGCCGGACCAGCCCCGACGTGGGCGGCGTCTCGCGGCGGTGCACGCCCTTGGGCCGGCCGGTGGTGCCCGAGGTGTAGAGCATCTGCCGGCCGAGGGTCGGGTCGTCGATGTCGGCAGGGTCCTGGCCGGCCAGCGCCTTGTCGTACGGGTCGAAGCCGTCGACCTCGCCCCCGACGGCCAGGCGGACCGTGGCCTGGGGCGCGTCGGCGGCCGCAGCCGCAGCCACCGCGCCGAAGCGGGTGTCGGCCACGAACACCCGGGCCTGGCAGTCACGCACGATGTACGCGGCCTCGTCCGCGGTGAGGTGCCAGTTGATGGGGGTGAAGCGCAGCCCCGAGCGGACCGTGGCCGCCAGCACCTCGGCGAACTCGGGCCGGTTGGCCACCATGACCGCCACTGCGTCGCCGGCCCGCACGCCCCGCTCCCGCAGGGCCCGGACGAGCCGGTTGGCGTTGGCGTTCAGCTCCGCGAAGCTGCGGTCGCCCAGCGGCGACACGATGGCCGGGAGGTCAGGCTGCTCCGCGGCCCAGTGGGCCGCGGTCATCCCGACCTTGGCCGCGGCGTCGAAGCGTGCTTCGCTCTCGTCGCTCATCCGGTCACTCCCCTCGTTCCCCTCGGTCCCCCGGCAGGCCGGCTCAGGCCGGTGTGAACTGCGGTAGGTGGCGGCCGTCCGACAGCGGGTGCCAGGCCACCCGGACCGGCATTCCGACCGTCACCTCGTAGGGCTCGCACCCGACCACGTTCGACATCATGCGCACGCCCTCGGCCAGCTCGATCAGCGCCACGACGTAGAGGCCGTCGGCCTCGTCCCGCCCGGGTCCCGGCCGGTGGTGGACGCTGAAGGCGTAGACCGTGCCCGCCCCGCTGGCCTCGCGCCACTCGATGGCGGCGTCGGGGCCGGCAGGGTCGACCTCGCGCGGATACCACGTCGGCTTCCCGGTGGCGGTCGACCACGGCAGCATCAGCCGCTGCTCGCGGGTGGCGTCCCAGAAGGGGGCGCTCACCTCGCCCGGCGCGGGCGGCTCCAGCAGGCGGGTCACAGCGTGGCCTCCGTTCCCAGCACGACCGTGCCCATGGTCGACAGCACGCCCCCGGAGCCGTGGGCCACCGCCAGGTCGTGCTGGGCGATCTGGCGCTCGCCGGTCTCGCCGCGGAGCTGACGCACGGCCTCGACCAGCAGGAACATCCCGTACATCCCGGGGTGGGTGAAGGACAGGCCGCCGCCGTTGGTGTTCATGGCGAGGCCACCGCCGCCGGGGCCCAGCTTCCCGTCCTCCACGAAGGCACCACCCTCACCCTTGGCGCAGAAACCGAGGTCCTCGAGGTGCAGCAGGGCGGTGATGGTGAACGAGTCGTAGCCCATCAGCAGGTTGACGTCGTCGGGCTTGATCCCGGCCATGCGGAAGGCGGCGGGCCCGGACACCGCGCCGCCGGTCACGGTCAGGTCGGGCATCTGGCTGATCATCTGGTGGGTGCCGCCGGTGGCGGCGCCCAGCACGTACACCGGCGGCTTGGCGAGCTCGCCGGCCCGGGCGGCCGAGGTCATCACGAAGGCCCCGGCCCCGTCGGTCACCAGGCAGCAGTCGAGCAGGTGGAGCGGCGAGACCACCATGGGCGAGGCCAGCACGTCGTCCACGGTGATGGGGTCGCGGTAACGGGCCTTGGGGTTGAAGGCCGCCCAGGCCCGGGTGTCGACCGCGATCTGGGCGAGCTGCTCGGCGGTGGTCCCGTACATCGCCATGTGGCGGGAGGCGGCCAGGGCGTAGGCGCCCATGGGCATGCGCAGCCCGTAGGGCAGCTCCCACTCCATCTGCGGGCTCATGCCCGCCGGCGGCCGGCCGCGGAAGCCACCCCCGCCGCCGCCCGGGCGGTGGCGGTCGCCCCGCGGGGTGGCGGCGTACACGCTCACCACCACATCGCACAGACCGGCGGCGATGGCGGCCGCGGCGTGCTCGACGTAGAGCTCGAAGCTGGACCCGCCCACCATGGTGCCGTCGAGGTAGCGCGGCTGGATGCCGAGGAACTCGGCCAGCGCCGCGGGCGAGCCCGCGTGGCACACGCCGTCGACGTCGGCCAGCGTCAGCCCGGCGTCGTCCAGCGCCTCCTGGATCATGGCCATCTCCAGGGCCCGGCCGTGGCGGTCGAGCTCACCGGTGGGCGAGGCGTCGTCGGCCACGCCCACCAGGGCGGCGGCGCCGCGCAGGGTGCGTTCGGTCATGCGGTGTCCTCGCTCGTCAGGAGTCGGGGCCGGCGTCGAACGGGGCGGTGCCGCCGCTCAGGATGCCTGCGCGGCCGCGGCCGCCCGGTCGGCGGCCACCTCGTCGTACGTGGCGTAATCGGACCCGGTGTCGTCGGCGAACTCGAACTCCAGCAGCCCGGCCTCGCCCCAGGCCTGGCGCAGGTGGCCGTTGTTGGCGTCCAGCAGCCCCAGCTTGCGGACGTTGGGCACGAGCTTGGAGAAGAAGCCCCGCTGGAAGCCGGCGAACGGGCTGAGCTTGATCCGCTCGGCCGCGGTCATGAGGGCGGGGACGACCTCCTCGGGCGACACCCCGAGGCGCTCCCACATCTCGGGGGTGGTGGAGCGCGCCCGGTTGCGCAGGGTGTTCTCGATGAGGAAGTCCTGGCGGTCCTTGAGCTCGGCGTCGGTCAGGCCCTGGTAGTACTCGGCCAGGCTGAGAACGCCGAAGGCCACGTGGCGGGCCTCGTCGGACATGACGTAGCGCAGCAGCTTGCGCAGCAGCGGCTCCTCGGTGGTGCGCAGCATCGAGCCGAAGGCGGCCAGCGCCAGGCTCTCGATGACGATCTGCATGCCGAGGTAGGCGATGTCCCAGCGGCTGTCCTCCAGCAGCGCCATGATCTGCGCTTCCAGGAACGGGCTCATGGGGTAGGCCTCGCCCACCTTGGTGTGGAGGTACTTGGCGAACACCTCGGTGTGGCGGGCCTCGTCCATGGTCTGGGTGGAGGCGTAGTACTTGGCGTCGATCCACGGCACCGTCTCGACGATCTTGGCCGCGGTCATCATGGCGCCCTGCTCGCCGTGCATGAACTGGCTCAGCGAGGCCTTCTGGGCCTCGACTCCCAGCGCCATCAGCTCACGCTCGCCCCAGTTGGCGAGGGGCGAGCCGTCGACCTCGATGGCGCCCCGGGCCAGCCGCATCAGCGGCGACTCCATGTCCACCAGGCCCTCGGGGTCGACGTCGATGGACCAGTCGAGCTCGGTGATGCTGTTCCACTGCGACGA
>JBKPRV010000458.1:0-6259 GCA_046734715.1 Actinomycetota bacterium
GCAGCCACCGTGGCCGCGTCCGCGGTGCCCTTGAGCCGCAGCGCGTGCAGCACCAGCAGGCGCGGATCGGATTCGTGGGGCTCCGGCGGCATCGGCCGCAGGGTACCAGCGCGGTTCCCGGCCCCCGTGTCCTTACCGCACGCCGTCGGCCACCAGCAGCCGTTCCAGCGCTGTGACCCACGCCTCGTAATACGGCGTCTCGGGGCCCAGGTCGGCGATGGCATCCATCAGGTGATGGCGGAACCGGGACCAGTCCTCGCCCTTCGTGTCGAGGTAGGCGGAGGCCAAGCCGAAGGCTCGGCTCTCCCAGGGCGCCGCGAACACCGGCTCGCCGTTGTCCCGGGGGAGGCCCTCGGGCAGGTCGGCCCACGGGGCCGAGTGACGCACAGAGTTTCTGGTTCGCTCGACAAGCTCGCTCACCGGGCGGTGCCGATCATGTGGTCGCGGGTGACCAGCGGGACCAACTCGTCCTCGGCCAGGCCCTCGGTCCCGTCCGGGCGAACGGGCAGCACCATGTAGCGAATCTCGGCGCTGGAGTCCCACACCGCCACCTCGACGCCGTCGGGGAGGGTGGTGCCGAACTCGGCCAGCACGGCGCGGGGCTCGCGGACGGCGCGGGCGCGGTACGCCGCGTCCTTGTACCAGCGCGGCGGCAGGCCGAGCACCGGCCAGGGGTAGCACGAGCACAGCGTGCACACGACCAGGTTGTGAAGGGTGGGCGTGTTCTCCAGCACGGTCAGGTGCTCGCCCTCGGCGCCGCCGAACCCGAGCTCGCCGATGGCGGCGGTGCCGTCGGCCAGGAGGCGGGCGCGGTAGGCGTCGTCCACCCAGGCCCGGGCTACCACCTTGGCTCCGTTGAGAGGGCCGAGGTCCCGCTCGAAGGTCTCGATCACCGCATCGACCACGTCGCTGGTGATCAGGCCCTTCTCCACCAGCAGGGACTCGATCGCCGTGACGCGGTGCTCGACGGCGCTGGGCTCGACGGGATGGTGGCCGTGTTCCGAGCTCACTCCAGGTACCTCTCCCACAGATCGATGTAGAGCGTGCCCGGCTCGGCGTCGTCGCCCCACAGGTCGGCATTGGCGAAGCGGACCGTGTACACGGGCTCGGGCTCCTGCTCTCCCGCCGCCGGCCAGGCTCCGGGCACCGCGGTCACCGTGCCGGTGACGCCCCGCAGGTAGCGGGGGCAGCGGTGGTGGCTGGCGGGCGCCATGCGCCGCACGGTCACCGAATCGCCGGGCACGAACTTCCCCGCGGCGGGCGTGCCGGAGGTCGGCTGGGGACTGTTCAGGAATCGGGGAACGAGCGCCACCATGTCGGGGCTGGTGGTCGCCGACCGGGCCGGAGTCGTCTCGCCCGAGGCGGCGCGGGTGTCGATCTCGTCCCGGGTGAGCGTGCCCGACTCGATCAGGCGGGTCTCGAGCGAATGGGCCCAGCGCTCGTAGTAACTCGCCTCCAGGTACTCGGAGGGTGGCATCGCCTCGATGTGGGGGCGCCCGGACCCGCGGATCAGGCCGTTGGCCGCGGCGACCAACGAGAGGCCGAGGACGCGGCTCTCCCACGGCTCGTGGAACACGGGCTCGTCGGGCTCGGCCTCGACCGGCCCGAACCCGTGCATCCCGCCCATGTCATGGATCCCGTCCACCGCCGGGATCCTAGATGTCGTTCAGCCGGCGATCTCGCCCCGGGCCAGCTGGAACATCTCGTACTCCTCGCCGGTGTCGGGGTTGTGCTCGAAGGCGATGACGCCCAGCTCGGTGAACTTGCCGCGCAGCCAGCCGCCGTTGGCGTCGAGCAGGCCCAGCTTCTTGCAGTTGGGCACGATCTTCGAGAACAGCATCGTCTGGAACAGCTGGCGCTGGGGGGCGGCGATGACCAGCGGCAGCATGGTCTTGGCGTCGAGCCCCATGCGCTCCCACACCTCCTGCTGGAGGAAGCGGTCCCGCATCCGCACCGCCGCCTCGAAGGCGAACTCCTGGCGCTCGCGCATCTCCGCGTCGCTCAGCTCGGCGTAGTACTCCTTGAGCGAGAGCACGCCGAAGGCCACGTGGCGGGCCTCGTCCGACATGACCAGGCGCAGCAGCTGCTTGAGGAGCGGCTCGGTGGTGAGCTGGTGGATGAAGCCGAAGGCGGCCAGCGCCAGGCCCTCGACCATGATCTGCATGCCCAGGTAGGTCATGTCCCAGCGGCTGTCGTTCACGATGTCGTCGAGCAGCAGCTTGAGGTGGGCGTTGATCGGATAGTGGCCCGACAGCTTGGTGTCGAGGTAGCGGGCGAAGACCTCGACGTGGCGCGCCTCGTCCATCACCTGCGTGGAGGCGTAGTACTTGGCGTCGATCCACGGGACGGTCTCCACGATCTTGGCCGTGCACAGCAGCGCGCCCTGCTCACCGTGCATGAACTGGCTCAGCGTCCAGTTCTGGGTCTCGATCCCGACCCTGATCCACTCGTCGGGGCCCCACTTCTCGAAGGGCGTGCCCGCGATCACGCTCTCGTCGATGCCCATCATCAGCCCGCCCATGTTCTGCGTGGCGTTGTTGACGACCACGGCCTCCTGGTCGACGTCGGTCTCCCAGGGCAGGTCGGTCTCGCCGTTCCACTGCGAGGTCTTGGCCTTCTCGTACAGGCGGTTGAGGGCCGGGCGGTGGCCCTTCTCGTAGTCCCAGGTGAAGATGGCGTCGGCGTTGTCCTCGACGGCGTGGACGGCCTCGGTCACGTCGGTGTTGGTGACCGAGAGGATGGCCTCGAGGTCGTTGAGGTCGGCGCGGCCGATGAGCTCTTCGTTCGTGGTCATGACGGGGTCACCTCGTTGGGCGTGATGGCCGGCAGGGCGTAGGTGTGGACCAGGCGGTGGATGGCGTCGGGGTCGCGGGCGTCGAACCAGTCGGGGGGGCGGAAGCCGAAGCTCAGCACCAGGCGGGCCAGCAGGTCTGAAGCCGGGCGGACGGCGGCTTCGGGCAGGAAGCGGGACAGGTGGGGGCGGCACAGCGCGGCGGCGACGTCGAGGAAGCGGTCGAGCTGGTGGAAGGCGAAGCGGGGCAGGACCAGCTCGGGCTCGTGGGTCAGGATCGACCGCACCACCTCGTCCTCGGTCATGACCCCCAGCGCCGCACTCACCCCGGTTACGACGAGCTCGTCGAGCGTCGCGGCGGCGGACAGCGCGGCGTCGCACTGCTCGAACAGCCGCACGACCTCGTGGCAGAGCACGGCGTCGGCCAGCCGCTCCTTGCCCCCGGGGAAGGCCCGGTACACGGTGGCCCGGCCCACGCCCGCCTCGCGGGCGATGTCCTCGAGCGTCGTCTTGCGCAGGCCCCAGCGGACGACGCAGCGGCGCACCGCGCCCATCAGCGGGCGCTCCAGCTCCTCCGCCCGCCGGTCGCCGCCGGCCCACCCCTCCCCCAGGGCTTCGGTCAGGGCCTCGGCCGCTCCCGGCATGGTGAGACACTAGGCACGAATTCGTCTCACTGTCTAGGGTGCTTGTCCAGGGTCCGCCAGCACGCCGGCGAGCAGATGGTCCCGGACCAGGGCGCGGACCGCGGTCGGGTCGTCCAGGTCCCAGCAGCCCGGGGTGCCGATGAGCGACAGGACGAGGCGGGCGAGGATGTCCGCCGCCTCGGAGGGATCGACGCCGGGGCGGAGGCGCTCGTCCCGAAGGCGATCGGCGAGGCCGGATCGCAGCTGCTCGAGGACCTTGGGCATCACCGGCGCCAGCGCAGGCACCACCGCGTCCGCCTCGACCTGGAGCGCGTGCTGGAGCACCTCGTGCTGCGCCAGGCGGCGCCGGCCCGCCATGAGGCCCCGCTCCAGCAACGCGGCGACGCCGTCGACCGGACCGATGTCCTGGGCGAGGCCGGTGAAGAACTCCCCCACCGCCCAGGCCACGGCGGCGTCGAGCAGCTCGTCGCGCCCGCCCGGGAAGGTGCGGTACACGGTGGCCCGCGCCACGCCCGCCTCGCGGGCCGTCCCCTCGACCGTGAGCTTGCCGATGCCGTCACGGGCCATGCAGGCGTAGGCGGCCTCCACGATGCGCCGCGGCGTGCCTCCCCCGTCGTGGATGGTGCGCGTGGCCGCTCAACCCCCGTGGCGCGTCAGCTCGTCGAGCTCGCGGTCGAGGTCGTCGCGGCCTTCGGCCTCCTTGCCGCGGCGGGCCACCACCCGGCGGAGCACCAGCGGGTAGCCGATGATGGCGATGGCGGTGAAGATGAACCACTGCATCGCGTAGCTGAAGTGCGGGCCCTCCCCCAGCTCGGGCTTCGGGACGGGGAGGATGCTGTCGGCCCTCGACCCGCCCTCCTCACCGGCGTTCGGCTCCGGCGGGGTCGAGCTGTCCGCCAGCACGAGCACCGGCAGCATGGCGTCGGTCGCCAGCAGCGGCTCCAGGTCGTGGGGCGCGGTCCCGTCGAGGCGGCCGGGGTCGACCACCAGGCCGTCCACCGTGACCTCGCCCTCGGGCGGCGGGGCGTCGATCGCGTTGCCGTCGGCGTCCAGCCCGACGAACCCGCGGACGACCCCCACCTGCTGGCCCGAGGCCAGCTCCACCGGGGTGACCAGCCAGGCGCCCGCCGCCCCGTCCTGCGTGCGGTTGCGCACCACCACCGTGGCATCGTCGTCATAGGTGCCGGTGGCCGACACCCGGCGGTAGCGGGCCTGCTCGATGGTGGCATCGTCCGCCCCGTTGGTCACCAGCTGGTCCACCGGGGTCACCGGCTGCTCCTGGCGGGACTCGATCAGGTCGTTGCGCGCACGCCGCTCGTCCAGCCGGCGCAGCTGCCAGAGGCCGAGGTTGATCATGGCGACGATCAGCAGCAACACCAGCAGGTGCGACAGCAGCCATCGGGGCCGCAGCAGGAAGCGGGCGTTCGCCACGGCCCAAGGCTACGAGCGCTTCCGCCGCGTGGGTCAATCCCGGGGCGTCATGAACGGCCAGAGCTGCCCCTCGCGGGCGCGGTTCGCTGCGGCTGAGGGCCGCGGCCCGGTCGTCTGCCGGTGCCCGGAAGGCTGAGCTAGCGCCGTGTCACCTGGCGCAGGCCGGCGACGCTGACCACCAGCATGGCGCCCACCACCGCCAGCTCCGCGAACCACCAGGCGCCGAAGCTGTGGTGGCCGGACAGCGGGCAGGACACCACCATGCCCATGGTGACCAGCCCCGTCAGCACCGCGGCGGGGGCCGCGGCCCGGTGGCGGGCTCCGGCCAGCACCGACGTGGCGATCAGGCCGGCGTAGAACGCGAGCGACACGACGATGGCGATCGTCGAGGCCGCCACCTCCGGGTTGTCGGGCACCGGCTCGAGCATCAGCATGGCCAGGAACGCGAGCGGCCAGCCCAGGCCCAGCGCCGCAGCCCAGCCCTCGCTCAGCGCCTCCGACCGGGATGGGGCCGCCGGGGGCGCCGGCGGGATCTTCGGATGGTCGAGCGTCGGATCGATCAGTCGAGCCCGCTTCCCGTCCATGTGGCACCTCCCTGGTCGGCGTCCCAGCCATCATCGCGCACCGGGCCGGCGCGAACCTGATGAGACGAACGGGGAACAACCAGACGTGGAGCGCAGCGACGCCGAGCCCTCCGACGCGGCCGTGATCGCCGCGTCGTTCGACGACCCCGCCGCCTTCGCCACCATCTTCGACCGCCACGCCGCCGTCCTCCTGCGGTTCCTGGTGCGCCGGGTCGGCCCCGACGCGGCGGATGGCCTGGTGGGAGAGTCGTTCCGCATCGCCTTCGAGCGTCGCTCCGGCTATGACTGCCGCCGCCCCAGTGCCCGCCCCTGGCTGTACGGCATCGCCACCAACGTGCTGGCCAAGCACCGCCGAGCCGAGGCCCGGCGCTTCGCGGCGCTGGCCCGGCTGCCCCGCCGGCCCGGCGGCGACCCGCCGCCCGCCCCGGTGGACGACCAGGTCATCGCCCAGGTCGACGCCCGCGAGCTGTGGCCCAGGGTGGCGGCCACCATCGCCGCGCTGCCCCCAGGTGAGCGGGACGCCCTGCTGCTGTACGCCTGGGAGGACCTGGGCTACGAGGACATCGCCGCGGCGTTGCGGATCCCGGTGGGGACGGTGCGGTCGAGGCTCAACCGGGCGCGGCGCCGCCTGCGGGACGTACGCGAACCGGAGGACGGCGGCGGGGAACAACGGTCGACGCACAGTGAGGACCGCGGGAGGATCGGCCCGTGAGCGACGACCTCGACCCGCTGCGCCGGGCCCGGCCCGACCGACTGCAGCCGGACGATCCCATCGACCCCGCGGTCCTCTGCGACGAGCGGGAGCGATT
>JBKPRV010000459.1:0-2770 GCA_046734715.1 Actinomycetota bacterium
CCACGAGGGTGGTGAGCTGGGCTACTCGCTGGCGCACGCGTTCGGCGCGGCGTTCGACAACCCCGACCTGCTGGTCGCGTGCGTGGTTGGCGACGGCGAGGCCGAGACCGGGCCGCTGGCGGCCAGCTGGCACGCCAACAAGCTGCTGGACCCGGTGCACGACGGAGCGGTGCTGCCGATCCTGCACCTGAACGGATACAAGATCGCAAACCCGGCCCTGCTGGCCCGGATCCCGCGCGACGAGCTGGACGCGCTGCTGCGCGGCTACGGTTACGCGCCCTACTACGTCGAGGGCGACCAGCCGGACCAGATGCATGCCCGGATGGCCACCGTGCTTGACGAGGTGGTCGCCGAAATCCGCGACATCCAGCACCAGGCCAGGTTCGGCGGCGAGTCCCGGCGCCCGCGCTGGCCGGTGATCGTCCTGCGCAGCCCGAAGGGCTGGACCGGGCCGTCCGAGGTGGACGGCGTGCCGGTGGCGAACACCTGGCGCGCCCACCAGGTCCCGCTGTCGAAGGTGCGGGAGAACCCCGAGCACCTGCGGCAGCTGGAGTCGTGGCTGCGCGGCTACCGCCCCGAGGAACTGTTCGACGGCAGTGGCCGGCCGCGACCCGAGGTGCTGCGGATGGTGCCGCCTGGCCGGCGGCGGATGGGCGCCAACCCGCACGCCAACGGCGGCCTGCTGCTGCGCGAGCTGCTCATGCCCGAGTTCCGCTCCTACGCCGCAGAGGTGGACGCGCACGGCGAGACGAAGTCCGAGCCCACCCGCGCCCTCGGCCGGATGTTGCGCGACGTGCTGCGCCTGTCCGGGGACGCCCGCAACTTCCGGATCTTCGGGCCGGACGAGACGGCGTCAAACCGGCTGGACGCGGTGTACGAGGCGACGCCCAAGCAGTGGCAGGCCGAACTGCTGCCGGTCGACGAGCACCTCGACCGCTCTGGCCGCATCGTCGAGGTGCTTTCCGAGCACATGTGCCAGGGGTTCCTGGAGGGCTACCTGCTGACCGGCCGGCACGGGCTGTTCAACTGCTACGAGGCGTTCATCCACATCGTCGACTCGATGTTCAACCAGCACGCCAAGTGGCTCAAGGTCTCCCAGCGGCTGCCGTGGCGCCGGCCGGTCGCCTCGCTGAACTACCTGCTCAGCTCGCACGTGTGGCGCCAGGACCACAACGGCTTCTCGCACCAGGACCCCGGCTTCATCGACCACGTCATGAACAAGAAGGCCGAGGTCGTCCGCGTCTACCTGCCGCCGGACACCAACACCCTGCTGGCCGTGGCGGACGCCTGCCTGCGCAGCCGCGATGCCATCAACGTCATCGTCTCCGGGAAGAACGACACCCCCGACTGGCTCAACATCGAGGACGCCGTCCTGCACTGCGCTCGCGGCGCCGGCATCTGGGAGTGGGCGAGCAACGACACCGACGGCGATCCCGACGTCGTGCTCGCGTGCGCCGGCGACGCCCCGACCCTGGAGGTGCTCGCCGCGACCGACCTGCTGCGCCGGCACCTGCCGGCGCTCCAGGTCCGCGTCGTCAACGTCGTGGACCTGATGCGTTTGCAGCCGGAGACCGAGCACTCGCACGGCCTGAACGACCGCGAGTTCGACGCCCTGTTCACCCCCGACCGGCCAGTGATCTTCGCCTATCACGGGTACCCGTGGCTGATCCACCGGTTGACCTACCGCCGCACCAACCACCGCAACCTGCACGTGCGCGGTTATAAGGAGGAGGGCACCACGACCACCCCGTTCGACATGCTCGTGCTCAACGACATGGACCGGTACCGGCTCGTCATCGACGTCGTCGACCGGGTGCCCGGGCTTGGCTCCAGGGCCGCGCTGCTGCGCCAGCACATGGTGGACCAGCGGACCCGGCACAGCCACTGGATCAGAACCCACGGCGAGGACCTGCCCGAGGTGCTCGGCTGGTGCTGGCCGGGCCCCCGGTGAGCGAGCTGGCCGGGTCGCCGGTGAACGTGCTGGTCGTCAACACCGGGTCGTCCAGCCTCAAGATGCGGCTGCTCGGGCCGGGCGACGCGGTGCTCGCCGACACCCACATCGAGCGGTGGGATGGAAGCGGGCATATCGCGGAGTTCGTCGATGGGCTGCCGCGCGTCGACGTCGTGGGTCACCGGGTCGTGCACGGTGGTTCCTCGTTCACCGGCCCCGTGGTGCTCGCCCCCGCCGTCCGGGACCGCCTCGCCGACCTGACCGACCTGGCGCCGCTGCACCAGCCGCGCGCCCTGGCCGGCATCGACGCCGCATCCGCCGCCCTGCCCGGCGTCCCCGCCGTCGCCTGCTTCGACACCGCCTTTCACGCCGGCTTGCCCGACTCTGCGGCCATCTATGCCCTGCCGGCCTCGTGGCGCCGCCAGTGGGATCTTCGCCGGTATGGCTTTCACGGCCTGTCTCATGCCTATGCCGCCCGCCGGGCCGCGTCGCTGCTTGGCCGCCCGCCGGAATCGCTGCGCGTGGTGACCTGCCACCTGGGCGCCGGCGCCTCGTTGTGCGCCGTCGCCGGTGGCCGCTCGGTCGACACCACCATGGGCTTCACCCCGCTCGAAGGGCTCGTCATGGGCACCCGCAGCGGCAACGTCGACCCCGGCCTGCTGGTGTGGCTGCTGCGGCACGGAAAGGTGACCGTGGACGAGCTCGATGACGCTCTCGAGCACCAGAGCGGCCTGGCCGGGCTTGCCGAGCTCCCCGGCGGGGATCTGCGCGATGTGCGCGGCGCCGCCGATTCCGGCAGCGCCCCGGCCGCTTTAGCTT
>JBKPRV010000460.1:0-7772 GCA_046734715.1 Actinomycetota bacterium
GCTTGGACACGCCCCGCACGACCGCCGAGTGCACGGCGTTGGTGTCGTGGAACCGGCAGGCCGGGCCGCCGAGGCAGGTGTCGAACAGCTCGATCTCGCAGCCCATCTCGGTGAGGGCGGAGACATAGCCGAGCCGGTCCTCGTACACCGTCTCGTGGATGACCGACATGCCCTCGGCCTGGGTCATCAGCACGATGAGGGGCGGCTGCCAGTCGGTCATGAACCCGGGATGAGTGTCGGTCTGGACCGCGGAGGGCCGCAAGCCGTTCTCCGCGTGGGCCGAGATGTACTGGTCGGTGATGGAGAAGCGGGCGCCCATCTTCTGCAGGGTGTCGATGGCGGTGACCAGGCGGTCCTGGGCGCAGCCGCCCACCCGCACCTGCCCGCCGGTCATGAGCCCGGCCACCAGGTAGGAGAACGCCTCCAGCCGGTCGCCCTGCAGGCGGGCTCGGGCGCCCCGCAGCTCGGGGACGCCCTCGATGACGATGCGCCGGTCCGGCTTGAACCCGATGCGCGCCCCCATGCGCTGGAGGAACAGCGCCAGCTCGGTGACCTCGGGCTCGAGGGCCGCGTTGCGCAACACCGTGCGCCCGTCGGCCAGCACCGCGGTGAGCAGCACGCTCTCGGTGGCGCCGACGCTGGGGTAGGGGAGGGTGATGGGTGCGCCCCGCAGCTGTGTCGCCTGGGCGCTGATCCCCTCCGGGGTGACCTCGATCTCGGCCCCGAGCCCCTCCAGGGCCCCGATGTGGAAGTCGACCGGGCGCTGGCCGATGCGGTCGCCGCCCACCAGGGGGACGAAGGCCTCGTGGTTGCGGGCCAGCAGCGGGCCCAGCAGCAGGATGGGGATGCGGTTGAGCCCGGTGAACTCGAGCGGGACCTTGGCACCCGGGCTGGCGACGGGGTGGACGGTGATGGCGTCGCCGTCGATCTCGACCCCGACGCCGAGCGACGTGAGGATGTCGGCGGTGATGGCCACGTCGCCGACCGAAGGCGCGTTGGTGATGGTGCTGGGCTCGGTGCCGAGCAGGGCCGCCACCATGTGCTTGGTCACCGCGTTCTTGGATCCGCTGACGTTGACCTGCCCGACCAGGGGACCGTTGGGGCGGATGTGCCAGGCTTCGGCCACAGGCTCGACCATGGCGTCCGAGGGTAGCGGGACGGCGGGCGGCCTCCGGACACAGCTGTGACACGCGCCACAGGGTGGCCGGGACCGCCGCGGCCCGACCACCCTGTGGCCATGAGGGGATGGTTACCGACCCCGTCCCCAACGCCGCGGGGGAGCCTGCGGCCGGGGGCGTGGCTTCGCCCGGTACCGCAGATCACGGTGGCGATCGGCGATCAGGACGGGCGCGGAGATCTCGTGATGCAACATGACAGGTTCCTTACGGTCCGAAGGGGAAGAACGCGGATGACCGAGAACGCAGTCGTTCCGGTGCCGGCGCTCAGACCTGCGGGAAGCGAGGCGCGCGACGGCTCACGGAGCGGGGCTCCCGGAGCAGGATCATTGTCGGCACCTCCTTTGTCGTGTTGTACGCCGCGGCTGTTACCGCGGCCATATGGGTGTGATGGTGAGCATGCCGGAGACCGGCGAAGGCTGCCAACGAATTAACGCCGTGCCGGGGTCAGACCTCGGCCAGCCTTGGCACCACCGGAGCGCACACCTGCTCGATCCAGGCATCGGCCCGGCCGGTCGGCGGCATGACCACCACCTCGCTGATGCCGAGCCCGGCGTACTCGGCCATGTCGGCGAGGAACGCATCGCCGTCGCCACCGGCCAGCGTGGGCGCCACGTAGAGGATCGTCTTGCCGATCTCGGCCTCGTCGCGCCCCACGGCGTCGCAGTGACCACGGAGCACGTCGAGCTTGTGGGCGATCTCCTCGGGCGAGGAGGCGAACAGGTTGCAGGCGTTGGCGTACTGGGCCACCAGCCGGAGCGTCTTGCGCTCGCCCCCGCCGCCGATGAGGACCGGCGGGTGGGGCCGTGACAGCGGCGCCGGCGAGCACAGCGTCTCGGCCAGCTGGTAGTAGCGCCCGTCGTACGCGCCGGTGTCAGCCGGGTCCCACATCTGCAGGCACACCTGCAGGGTCTCCTCGAGCCGCTCGAAGCGCTCCGCCACCGGCGGGAAGGGCACCCCGAGGCCCCGGTGCTCCCGCTCGTACCAGGCGGCTCCGATCCCGAGCCCGGCCCGCCCGCCGGAGAGGACGTCGAGGGTGGCCACGATCTTCGCCAGCAGCCCGGGCTGGCGGTAGCTGACCCCCGTCACCAGCAGGTTGAGGCGCACCGTCGAGGTGTGCCCGGCGAGGAAGCCGAGCGTGGTGTACCCCTCCAGCATGGGATCCTCGGCCGGGAACACCGAGTCCATCTGGAAGTAGTGGTCCATCAGGCTGATGGCGGCCACGCCCGCGGCCTCGGCGGCCTCCCCCGCTCTGGCCAGGGTCGGCCCGATGGCGTCGGTGGGCTGGTCGGTGAACGTGACGAGGTGGATCCCGAGCTGCATGGCGACCTCCTGAGGGGACGCTACCGGCGTGAGGTCCGGCCGGGCGGCTCAGTCGGGGATGTCGACCACCTCGTGGTCGTGGCTGACCTGGGCGGTCGCCGGCCCCAGCGCCAGCAGGCGCCGGACCGAGTCCCGCCCGGCGTCCACCCACTCGGCGCCGTACAGGTTGGCCGGCGACGGCGCTCCCTCTCGCAGCTCGGCGGACCGGTACACGCACTGGCCCGCGAGCACCACCCGCCGGCCGCCGCCCTCGACCACCACCGACTGGTGGCCGGGCGTGTGGCCCGGCGTGGCCACGATCCGCACCCCGGGGGCCAGATCGGCGTCGCCGTCGACCAGGCGCAACCGCTCGGCAGGGATGTCCGCCCACTCGGCCACCGTGTAGTGCTGGGCCCGGGCCGCGTCATGCTCGGTGGCCTGCACATGCACCGGGCACGCGAGGGCCGCCTGCTGGCCACAGTGGTCGAAGTGCAGGTGGGACAGGACCACGGCCGCCACGTCCCGCGGGTCCACCCCGACGCCGGTCAGCGCGTCGACCAGCGGAGTGACCCGCGGCCGGTACCAGCCGTCGATGGCGGCGTTGCCGATGCCGACGCCGGTGTCCACCACGATGGGGCCGTCCGGGTGCCGCACGACCCAGCCGAACACGGGGAACGGCTCGAACGTGGCATACGCCGGATGCCACTCCGGCACGGCCTCGACCACCGCCAGCAGCATCCGCTCGATGCCCGGCATCACGGCGAGCGGCATCGCGCCCGACCCTACGCCGCGGCGGCACCGTCGCCGCCGCCCGACCGGCTGTGGGTGCCCCTCGTGGCCCTTCCGCTGGGGGTCGTGCTCCCGGCCGGCCGGGCCATCGCCTCGCGCCTCCGTCGTTAGGCTCGCCGCGTGACGACCGAGCACGACCTCAGGCTGGACGACGGCCGGACCCTGCACGTCTACGACACGGGCGACGACGGTGGACGCCTGGCGGTGTTCTGGCACCACGGCACGCCCAACCTCGGCGTGCCGCCCGCGCCCCTGTTCCGGACGTCCGAGCGGCTCGGCCTCCGTTGGGTGTCGTACGACCGCCCCGGGTACGGCGGGTCGACGCCGTGCCCCGGGCGCAGCATCGGCTCGGCGGCCGGCTACGTGGCGGCGGTCGCCGACTCGCTCGGCATCGAGCGGTTCGCAGTCATGGGCCACTCGGGCGGCGGGCCGCACGCACTGGCCTGTGGGGCGCTGCTCCCCGGCCGAGCGGTGGCGGTGGTGAGCGGAGCTGCGCTGGCCCCCTTCGACGCCGACGGGCTGGACTGGTTCGCGGGTATGGCGCCGTCGGGCGTGGCATCGCTTAGCGCCGCCGCGGAGGGTCGCCAAGCCAAGGAGCGGTTCGAGGCGTCGGGCGCCGAGTACGACCCCGAGTTCACCCCCGCCGACCTGGCGGCGCTGGCGGGGGAGTGGTCCTGGTTCGGCAGTGTCGTCGGGCCGGCCATGGTGGCCGGACCGGGGCCGCTGATCGACGACGACCTGGCCTACGTGAGCCCCTGGGGCTTCGATCCCGCGGACGTGGCGGTGCCGGTCCTCTTGTTGCACGGCGGGCGGGACCGGGTGGTGCCCAGCTCGCACGGCGAGTGGCTGGCCGGGCGGTGCCCGTCGGCGGAGCTGCGGCTGATGCCCGACGACGGCCACATCTCGATCCTCACGTCCGGCGCCGCCGCGCTCGAGTGGCTGCGGGAGCGGGCCGGATAGCAGTCAGCCCGACCGGCCGGTGTCGATCACGCAGAAGCGGTTGCCGTCCGGATCGGCGAGCACGACGAAGTCGGGATCCTCGGGGTAGAGGTCCCAGTCGACCCGCTCGGCCCCCAGCGCTACCAGCCTCGCCACCTCGGCGGCCTGGTCGGCGGCATCCCCCGCGTAGAGGTCGAGGTGCACGCGCGGATGGACCTGCACCGGCGTCTCGCTGCGCCCGAGGGCCAGCCTGGCGCCCCGGCCGTCGGGCGGGATCAGTACGACCCAGTCGTCCTCGATCTCGTCCCGAGGCACGTAGCCGAGCGCCCCGGTCCAGAAGGCCGCCGCCCGGCGCACGTCCTCGACGCCGAGCACCACCGTGCCAATGTGGAGCATCGGCCGATTCTCGCAGCCCCGGCCGCCTCCGGATCCGGCAAGATGCGGCCATGCAGCAACGGCAGCGCACGGTCGTCGTCGTGGCCACCGGCCTCGCCCTGGCCGTCGTGGCAGTCACCGTCAACCGCCTCCTCGCCGACCCGGACGGCGGCTGGTTCGCTTACGCCCCCAACACCGCGGTGACGTTCCCCAGCCGCGACGGCATCATCTGGCGTGAGGCCGCGGTCTGGCTGGGCGCCATCGCCATCTGGACCGGCATCGCGCTGTGGCTCTACCGCCGCCCTCACACCACCGAGTAGCCCGCGGCCCGACCCTGTCGACATGGTCCAGCGTGGGGCACCCGGCCCGCTAGCCGAGCGGAGCTGTGCCTGGCACGCTGGCAACCATGACGATCGACCATGCCGCCGCCACCGTCGAGCAAGCGGAGTGTTGGTGCTGCGGGACGGATCTGCCGGCGGACCAGCTGATCCGCCTGGGGTGCCATGACGAGATCGGGCTGTGCCAGGGGTGCGTCGGGTGGCTGGGCGACGTCCGGCGCCAGCGGGTGATGGTGCGGCGGGCGGCGCCGATCCTCGCCACCGCCGACGTGGCGCGTGCGCTCCGTCACTACGAGGCCCTCGGGTTCGACGTCGAGGGCTACGAAGGCGGGGGTTACGGCTTCCTCGAGCGCGACGGCTTGGAGATCCACATCGGGCAGCCGGAGGGCTTCGATCCCGCCACGAACACGGCCGCCTGCTACCTGTTCGTGCGCGACGCCGACGCCCTCTACGACGAGTGGATGCGTGCCGGGGTCGAAGGCCGGTTCGTCGCGCCGTTCGACACCGACTACGGCCTGCGTGAGGGATCCCACGTCGACCCGGACGGCAACGTGGTCCGGTTCGGTTCCGCACTCACCGGCAACTCGGAACAGCAGCAGTCGGGATGACGGCCGCTCGGCCGGACGATCACGCCCCGCTCGACGAGACACCCGCAGTCCGCACACCTGAACGTCACGATCCCCGAGTGTTGCACGGTGGCGAGCCGATCACGGGATCAGCCGGTAGAACCGCCAGGGCATCCACGGACACGTCCGGGAAGGCGCGGGCGATGGCGATGACCGCCCAAGGGGTGAGTAGCTGAGATCGGCCGCGTCGACGAGCACCTGGCGGTAGGCATCCGGCAGGTGGTAGCGGCGGGCCGCAGGATCGGCGTCCGGAGCGTCGAAGGTAAGGAAGTCGGCGACCGCCTGCTGCTCGAGCCACTCCCGCACGTACCTTTCTGTGCACCCGGTGCGGGTGGCCAGCTCGCCCGGCGTGGCGTCACCCGCGGCCAGGCCCGGTAGAAGCCGAGCCGGCTACCGAGATGCACGCACCCCACTTCCAACGTGTCGACGACGGCGCCGAACAACCGCTCCACCAGGGCGTCCGTGGTGCTGCTCGACGCCGTCTCGGGCCAGCTCGGTCATGGTCGTCCTCCCTCGACGGGCGACCCTCAGCCCGAGCTCCCGTGGGCGACTTCGCCCGAACCAGCCAACCTGCAGCGGTCGGGCTGATAGCCAGATCTGGCTAGGCGAGCCCGTGACGGGCAGCCAGCGATGCCGCCGCCCGTGACGGCACGTCCCACTTGCGCAGGATGCTCGCCACTGCGCAGGATGCTCGTCACGTGCCGGTGGACGGTGTGCTCGCTGATCACCAGCCGCCGGCCGATCTCGCGGTTGCTGAGGCCCGCGGCGACGAGCGCGACCACATCCTGCTCGCGCAGGGTCAGCGTCCCGATCGGCCCGGCGTCCGTGACCGGCGAGCGGTCTCGATCGAGCCTCGGCCATGTACCGCGCCGCGCTCAACGGCCGGGTCACCGCGCGTGACGCGATGTCCCGCAGCTCGTCCAACGCCTCGCGGGCGCGGTCGCACTGACCCAGCTCGGCATAGGCCCGCACCGCGACCTCCAGGCCCGGCGCCCGCTCGATGCGTTGCTCCCCGGCCAAGCGCGGCAGGAAGCGCTCGGCCAGCTCCGATGCCTCGGTGAGGCGGCCGCGGTCGAGCGCGAGCTGAGCTTGGACCAGCACGGCGCGCGTGTCACCGTCGCAGCCGGCGAGCAGCGCGTCGGCGTCGTCGTAGCGCCCTTGGAGTCGCCGGAGCTCTGCCAGCCGCGCGCGCCTCGCCGGCCAGGGGAGGCCGCGATACGGCGAGCCCCTCGGCCGCCTCCGTCACCTCGCGCTCGAGTTCCTCCCACCGGCCCTGCCAGGTGAGCCACCCCGGCGCACTTCGCTCGGCAGACGCTCAGCAGCAACCCGATCCCGTGGCGCTCGCAGAACTCGCCTGCGTGGCGGCACCACTGGCTGGCGCGGTCGTTGTCGCACCTGCTCGCAGGCCGAGATGAGGAGCACGTCCAGGCCACGCAGACCAGGAGCTCAGCCTCGCCAGTGAGGGCGATGGCGGTGGCCGCGTCCAGCCGCTTCATGCCCCGGCCGAGATCGCCGGCGCTCACGAGGGCGCTGCCCTCCAGCGCCAGGCCGAGCGTGTCCAGCTCGATCACCCCGGTGCGCCGGCCCAGCTGCCGGCGAGCAACGGTCCGCGCGCTGGAGCCATCCGCCGCAGACCGCGGTCTCGCCGCGGAACTCGGCCCAGTCCGCAGCCAGCCAGGCCGCCACCCTCGCGGCGGACTGGTCGTCGCCCTCGTCGCGGTAGCGCAGGTAGGCGCGCTCGCGAGCGTCGAGCGTCGACTGGGCGTGTCCAGGCAGTTCGCCGACCACCCGAGACCCTCGAGCGCCTCGGCGGACTCGGCCGTGGCCAGCACCTACTCGAAGCAGGCGCGCGGCCGCTGCCATTGGCCCGTGCGCCGCGCATCCCAACCTGCGGTCACGGGATCGTGGGCGGTGCGTGGTCCACCCATCACGATCAGTATGTCCGCCTGCCCCGGACCGGTCCGGGGCGCCGGGCCGTCAGCGCCAGTCCACCCGGACGAAGAGGTGCCACCCGAGCCACAGCCAACCGGCCAGCACCAGGAGCCGTGCCGGCCGGTACCGCACCACGGTGCTCCAGGTGGCGCCGAACGTGGCCGGTGTCCCCCTGCGCCGGGCGGACGCCTCCAGGACCAGGGCGCCGCCGACGATGGCGACGTAGGCCGCCACGATGAGGGCCCGCGCCGTCATCGGCGGGACAGCTCCACGGCCGCAGCCAGCCAGGCGAGGAA
>JBKPRV010000461.1:0-6504 GCA_046734715.1 Actinomycetota bacterium
CTCGTGGCGATCACCGTGATCTACCTCGGGATCGACCGCTCCGCCGACGACGGAGGCACCCTGGCCGCGAGCACGATCGTCACCATCTCGGCCATCTTCCTCGCCCTCGCCAAGGTCCGCATCGTCATGCGCGAGTTCATGGACGTACGACACGCGCCCCCGCCCCTACGCCGCCTGACCGACCTCCTCATCGCCGTCATCGGCGTGTCACTACTGACCTCCTACCTGATCGGACGAGTTGTCGCCTGAACCAGCCGACGGCGACGCCCAGAGACTCGCGAACGTGTGTTCCGATAGACCAGCGGCGTGTGGACGGTGGCCTCACTGGCTTCGGGGGGACCGTGGGGGGACTGCCACCCAGCGATCGGGCGCGACCCCACTGACCAGGGCGAAGCTCGCGACGGTTCATAAGCCTCCGGAGCCGTGTGCGCAGGTTCGAATCCTGCCGAGGGCGCGTCTCTGGCCTCCAACCAGGGCATCCGCGCAGGTCACGAGGTCGAGGCCGGTTGGCCGCCGATGACCCCTGTTGACCGGGACTAGCCAGGATTCGTAGGGGGGCCGTGGGGGAGTCGATGCGGGCGACGCCGACGGGGCGAAGGGATCGAGCGCCCGGCTTGCGGGCGGGGCCTGGCGGCGCGGTCTTCGGCTGTGCGACGCGCGCCGCTACTACGAGCGGGTCGGCCTCCTGGCACCGCCGGAGCCGCCTGGGCGTAGGACACCAAAATCCGCCGCCGAACCGGACCAGGCGCTACAGCCAGCCCTTCTCGTCCGCGATGCGGGTCGCTTCGATGCGGTTGCGGGCGCCGGACTTGGCGATGGCGGCGGAGAGGTAGTTGCGGACGGTGCCCTCCGACAGCACCAGGGCGGCGGCGATCTCGGCCACGGTGGCGCCGCCGCGGGAGGCGACCAGCACGTCCCGTTCCCGGCCGGTGAGCGGGGACGGGCCGCCCGCCAGCGTGAGGGTGGCGAGCGCTGGGTCGACGACCCGCTCCCCCGCCGCCACCCGGCGGATGGCTCGGGCCAGCTCCTCGGCCGGGGCGTCCTTGACCACGAAGCCGAGGGCGCCCGACTCCATCGCCCGCCGCAGGTTGCCGGGTCGGCCGAAGGTGGTCAGGACGATCACCCGGCACGCGGGCGCCTCCCGGGCCAGCGCGGCCGCCGCGGCGAGGCCGTCGAGGCCGGGCATCTCGATGTCGAGGAGGGCGATGTCGGGCTCGTGCTCCTTCACGGCTGCCACCACCTCGTCGCCCTTCCCGACCTGGGCGACCACCTCGAAGTCGTCCTCGAGGTCGAGGAGCGCGGCCAGGGCGGTGCGCACCAGTTCCTGGTCGTCGGCCAGCAGCAGCCGGATGGTCACGCCGACCGCCGGGTTGGCCGGGCCGGCTCGCCCACCCCGCCCGCAGCGCCGGACACGGCCCCGGTCGCGGGCACCTCGACCCGCAGCCGCCAGCCTCCATGCACGGCGGTGCCCAGAGGGCCGGCCTCCACCGTCCCGCCGGCGGCCGCCACCCGTTCCCGCAGTCCCCGCAGGCCCGAGCCGTCGAGCCCGCCCGCCGCGGCGCCGACCCCGGCCGACGCGATGCCGTCGTCGACGATCTCGACCGCGTCGCGGGACAGCGTCACCGTGCACCGGCTGGCCCGGGCGTGGCGCACGACGTTGGTCAGGCCCTCCCTCACCACCCAGCCGAACAGCTCGTGCAGGTCGCTGCGCACCACGTCGGACGACCCCGGCAGATCGGCCTCGATGCCGACCACCCGCAGCAGCTCCCGGCCCGACGCCAACTCGCCGGTGAGGCTCACCTCCCGGTAGCCGGTCACCGCGGTGCGGACGTCAGCCAGCGACCGGCGGGCCAGCTCCTCGACCTCGGCGATCTCCCGGGCCGCCCGCTCGGGATCGACCGCGCTCAGCCGGCGGGCCAGGCCGGCCTTCACCGTGATCGTGGTCAGTGAGTGGCCCAGCAGGTCGTGGAGGTCGCGGGCGATCCGCGACCGCTCGGCCTCCGCCGCCAGGCCCGCCACCTCGGCCCGGGCCTCCGTGAGCGCCCGATTCGAACGGATGACCTCGAAGAAGCCGTACATGGCGACCGCCACCAGAGCGGTGGTCATCGCCGCGTCGAGGTCGACCCCGGTGTGCCACGACGGCACGAGCGGCGGCAGGAACAGCGTCAGCAGCACCAGCGCGGCGACGATCGGGGCCGCCCGCCGGCCCAGCACCGCCAGGCTCAGCACGACGATGTAGGTCACCATGACGAACGCGTCCTGGTGGGCGATCGGCAGCTCGGCGAACAGCAGCACCACCATCACCCCGAACCAGAGCCAGAACGTGTGCGTGGCCCCGGCGAACATCGCCCACAGGGCCCGCACGTAGGCAACGCCGAAGGCGGCCAGCACCACGTAGCCGACCACCGCCGCGGCGCCTTCGGCATGGGCCTCGATGCCATGTGCGGTCTGGGCCAGGAAGACGAGGAAGATGCCCGGGAACACGACCCGGCGCCAACCCGACGCCCACCGGGTCCGGCGCTGCTCGACGTCCATGTCGGCGGCGCCGTGGGCCCCCGGCTCAGGCACGTTCGGTGTCACGCCGCCAGGCTCGCGCCGCCAGCCAGCCGAGGGCCAGCGTCCACGCGACGCACACCAGCCACGCCCGGGCCGGCCACGGACCACCGGCCTCGGCGAGCTTTCCCGCCTGCACCAGCCAGTACGACGGCAGGCACTCGGACAGCGTATGCAGGAACCCGCTGGTGGCGATCGGCCCCCAGGCGCCCCCGAGCAGGGCGAACATGGCGGTGATGCCGCCGAGCGCCGGGCCCAGCGACTCCGGGGTCAGGACGTGGCCCAGGTAGATGCCGAGCACGGCGAAGGGCACCAGGCCGATCAGGATCATCACCGTCATGCCCAACCACTGCTCGACGGGCAGTCGGACGCCCAATGACGCGCCGGAGGCGTAGAGAAGGGCGATGCTGACGAGGGCCACCGCGTAGCCGGTCGCGGCCTTGGCCAGCAGGTAGTCGCGGGCCCGGAGCGGGGTCACCCGCAGCTGGCGGTTCCAGCCGATGGCCCGCTCGGCGGCGATGCGGCCCCCGCCGGCGATGACCGCGGCCATCGTCCCCCAGGCCACCATGCCGGTCATGTAGTAGAGGGGGAAGGCGACCCCGTCGACGTGCTCGTGCCTGTTGGGGCTCGCCACCAGGAAGAACAGCAGCATCGGGAAGACGAGCGAGAACGTGAAGAACCGGATGTTGCGGACGGCCCGAAGCATCTCGTAATGGACGTAGGTCGTGGCGGTCACGATCCCTCCTCGGGCGTGGTGTCGGTCGTCAACTGGAGGAACGCCTCATCCAGGCCGGCGCCCCGGACCTCGATGTCGTGCATGGCCGGATAGGCCGGCAGCAGGGCCCGCAGGGCGGTGTCGGCGTCGCTGCAGGTGAGGGTCACGACGTCTCCCCGCACCTGGCAGGCGCTGACCCCGGGGACGGCTGTCAGCGCGTCGGGGTCGGCGCCGGGCAGGGTGGCTTCGATCGTGCGGGTGCCGACCATGGCCTTGACCTCGGTCGTGGGACCGTCGGCCACGACCCGGCCCTGGGCCAGCAGCACGATGCGGTCGGCGTAGAGGTCGGCCTCCTCCAGGTAGTGCGTGGCGAAGATCACGGTCTTGGCCCGGCGGCCCAGCGCCCGCATGGACGACCAGAACACCTGCCGGGACTTGACGTCCATGGCCACGGTGGGCTCGTCCAGCACGAGCAGGTCGGGGTCGGACACGAGCGCCAGGGCGAACCGGACCCGCTGGGTCTGCCCGCCCGACAGCTTGTGGGTGCGCTGGTCGGCGAACTCGGTCACGCCGGTGAGCGCTAGCAGGTCGTCGAGGTCGAGGGGTTCCGGGTAGAGCGACCCGATCATGGAGAGCAACTCGCGCACGGTCAGGTCGCGCACCAGGCCGCCGGTCTGGAGCATGGCGCCGACCGTGCCGGTGCGGATCGCCTCCTCGGGCGTCTGGCCGAGCAGGGACACCCGGCCCCGGTCGGGCACGGTCAGGCCGAGCAGCATGTCGAGGGTGGTCGACTTGCCGGCCCCGTTGGGGCCGAGCAGGGCGACGACCTCGCCGGGGGCGACGGTGAGGTCAATGCCGCGCACCGCGTGGACGAGGCCGAACGACTTCTCGAGGCCGGCGAGCTCGACCAGCGTGGTGGGGGGAGCGTCGGTCGTCGGCGCGGTGGTGAGCATGGGGCCACCATCGCCCCCGCACGGGGGGCGGCGGTAGTGCCGCGGCGGCCTGATCGGGGCTGACATTTGTCATCCCCGGACGGTGGCGGCGGTGTATCAGATCTAGGCGAAGCAGTCGGCCACCGCGGCCAGCAGTCGACCTGGCGGCAGCCCTTGGCCCGGGTTCGCACCCGTGCAAGACCCCGAGGCGTTGCCCATGTGGCGTAGGGCGCCCTAGTCACAAGGTGGCATTGTCGGCGCGCCGGCTGACGACGACGTCGGCCACCGCCGGCTGCATCGGGCCGGGTCGGAGCGGGAACGCTAGGAGAATGGCGTCTCCGACCGCGACCGACCGGACACCCGACAACGACCGGGAGGAGCCGGGCGAGCGGGCCGACCGCGAGCTGATCGAGCTGCTCAACGAGCTGCGGGTGGCCCTGCCAGGGGTGCAGGTCCTGTTCGCCTTCCTGCTCGGCATCCCGTTCACCCAGCGCTTCGGTGAACTGGATGCCGGTGACCGGCGCGTGTTCTTCGGCGCCGTTCTGGCCACGGCGGCGGCCACGATCTGCCTCATGGCGCCGAGCGCCCACCACCGGCTCAGGTTCCGATCCGGGGTGAAGGAGCAGCTGCTCAAGGTGGCCAACCTGCTGGCCATCGTCGGCTTCGTCCTGCTGGCGGTGGCGATAACCGCGGTCACGTACGTGATCACCGACGAGATGTACCCGGGGCCGCTGCCGCGGGTCGTGGCCACCGGTCTGGGCGCCGGGTTCGCCCTCGTCTGGTTCGTGCTCCCCCGGTTCCTCCGGCCCGAGCGAACGCCACCGCACCGCGACCATCGGCGGTAACGAGTGTCTGCACGCCAGACCGGAGGGCGGAGCCCGGCTGCCGGAGGACGTCATTGTCCGAACCGGCAGCCGGAGGTCCGTTGCCCCGCGCCAGCGACCCCTGTATCACGCCTCGACCCGCCGTCTCGGCGCCACCTGCCGGGCTACCCGTGGGGCGGCCTGGGTAACCGCGACGCGTGATCAGCGGGACCAGGGAGGTCAACGGGAACGCTCGTGTTTGGCCAGGTCAGGGGTGGGTAGCGGCGGCTGTGCGTTGGCCCCTCGTGCGGCAGTTGCGAGGGCCCGACCGCCGTGGGGCTGGGCTCCGCGGCCCGGTCGGCCCGCACGGACGGGCTGCGGCCGCGCACGGCGACGGCGGACCGGGTCGTTCCGTCGATCTGCCCGTATTGCGGGGTCGGCTGCGGCCAACTCGTCTACGTCGAGGGTAACCGGGTGACCCAGATCGAGGGCGACCCCGACTCGCCGATCAGCCGGGGCCGCCTGTGCCCCAAGGGTTCTGCCACGCTCCAGCTCACCACCGGTCCGTCCCGCCGGCAGCGCTGCCTCTACCGGCGCCCCGGCGGGAAGGACTGGGAGCCCATCGGCCTCGACGAGGCGCTCGACCGCGTGGCCGACCGCATCATCGAGACCCGGCGTCGCACATGGGCATGGGAGGACCAGGGCAAGCGGGTGCGCCGCACGATGGGCATCGCCCACCTGGGCGGCGCCACCTTGGACAACGAGGAGAACTACCTCATCAAGAAGCTGCCCACCGCGCTGGGGGTGGTCCAGGTCGAGAACCAGGCCCGGGTGTGCCACAGCTCGACGGTGGCCGGCCTCGGGACCTCGTTCGGCCGGGGCGGGGCGACGACGTTCATGCAGGACCTGCAGAACGCCGACTGCATCGTGATCGAGGGCTCCAACTTCGCCGAGTGCCACCCGGTCGGGTTCCAGTGGGTCATGGAGGCCAAGGCCCGGGGGCGACGCTCATCCACGTCGACCCGCGGTACACCCGCACCGCGGCGGTGGCCGACATCGTCGTGCCCATCCGGGCCGAAACCGACATCGCCTTCCTGGGCGGGGTCATCAACCACGTCCTGACCAACGAGCTCGACTTCCGCGAGTACATGCTCGCCTACACCAACGCGGCGGCGATCGTCGATGGGGACTTCCGCGACACCGAGGACCTCGACGGCGTGTTCTCGGGGCTGGACGTCGAGGCCCGCCGCTACGACCCCAGCTCGTGGAGCTACGAGGGCGTACGGGTGGCGGCGGCCTCGGGTGAGCGTGGACCTTGGCTACGACGCCCAGATCCGGCGGCACCGGCCCGAGCACAGCGACGCCGCGGGCATGGGCGGGCCCCGGGCCGGGGGCAAGCCCCGGCGGGACGAGACGCTCCGGAACCCCCGCTGCGTCTACCAGATCCTGAAGCGCCACTTCTCCCGCTATACGCCGGAGATGGTCGAGCGCACCTGCGGGA
>JBKPRV010000462.1:0-3290 GCA_046734715.1 Actinomycetota bacterium
ACGTCCTGGGTGGTCATGCGCTCGCGCACGACCCGCTCCATGCGGGACAGGCCGATGCGCACCTGGTTCTGGATCAGCTCGCCCACCGAGCGGATGCGGCGGTTGGCGAAGTGGTCCTGGTCGTCCAGGCGGTAGCCCGGCACGCCCGCGGCCAGCGAGAGCAGGTAGGTGGAAGCCGCCAGCACCTCGATCGGGGTCAGGGTCAGCTGCCCCGGGGCCGGCCGCTCGACGCCCTCGAGGCCGAACCGCTCGATGACGCGATCGACCTCGGGGCCCAGCTTGCGGTCGACCTTGTGCCGGCCGACGCGCCCCAGGTCGTAGCGGCGGGTCCCGAAGAACGCGCCCTCCAGGTAGTTGCGAGCCGCCTCGGCGGTGGCGTGCTCGCCCGGGCGGGCCCGGCGGAAGATCTCGATCAGCGCCTCGTCCCGGGTGGGGGCGAGGTCGCGGTCCTTCTCCCACTGGCCGGCGAGGAAGCCGAAGTGGCCGACGAAGGCGTCGAGGAAGCCGGGGTGGCTGGCCTCGTCGAAGCCGAGCGCCTGCAGCAGCACGAACAGGCTGAGGCGGCGCTTGCGGGCCACCCGGGTGCCGGCGGTGACGTCCTTGCCCGGCTTGTGCTCGACGTCGAACTCGAGCCACTCGCCCCGGTTGGGGTGGATGGTGCCCTTGACCAGCTGGTGCTTGTCCAGGTTGCGGAGGCGGTAGCGCTCACCCGCCTGGAAGATGACGCCGGGGCTCCGCACCAGCTGCGAGACCACGACCCGCTCGGTGCCGTGGACGACGAAGCTGCCGTGGGCGGTCATCATCGGGAAGTCGCCCAGGTAGACCGTCTGCTCCTTGATCTCGCCGGTGGTGGCGTTGACGAACCGGGCGCGCACGAACAGCGGCGCCGCGTAGGTCATGTCCTTGGCCCGGCACTCGTCCACCGAGAACTTGGGCGGGGGCCGCAGGTCGTCGTCGTCGGGGTCGAACTCGAGCTCGAGGCGGAGCGTGCCGGTGAAGTCCTCGATGGGGCTGATGTCGCTCAGGGTCTCGGCCAGGCCGGTCCGGAGGAACCGGTCGAACGACGACCGCTGGATGGCGAGCAGGTCCGGCGGCTCCAGCACTTCGTCGAGGTTGGCGAAGGAGTAGCGGCGCCGGGCAGCGGGGCGAGCAGGCATGGGAGCTCCTCGTCGCAGGGGAAACGCGCAAATCGGCCCGCAAAACGGGCCGATCCACCATACGACGAAGCACACGTTTGGTCAATATCTACGTAACCAAATCGTTCGCTTCCTGAGCTTGCATCTCTATTATACCACACCCTAAGGCGTTAGTCCTGCCAGGGCGCCGTCAGCCTGTGTGACCTGGTAAGACTAACACGCCGCTCGAGACTTGCAAAGGGGGATTTCCCCAGAAGTCGCCACCGGCCATTGCGAGGCCTCTGAGCACGGCATTTACCCCTTCCCCGCGGCCCCATAGGGCCATCAGCTCGCCTCGACCAGGGCCAGCACCCGGGTCGGGCTGCCGGAGCCGCTGACGATGGGGAGCGGTGCCGTGATGACGACCGCGCCCGTGGTGGGGAGCCGGCTGAGGTTGGCCAGCTGGGTGAGGCCGTACTTGCCGTGGCCGAGGAAGTAGGCGTGGCACGGGAACGGTGGGTCGAACGAGTGGGCCCGTCCCGCGTCGGTGCCGACCGTCTCCACGCCGATGCCCAGGATGGCGCTCTCCTCGGCCAGCCAGCGGGCGCACTCGGCCGACAGTCCGGGAGTGTGGGGGCCGGTGTCGTCGGCGTTGAGGAAGCGGGCCTGGTCGTCGGCCCGCTCGTCCCAGCCGGTGCGGTACAGCAGCCAGCCGCCGTCGGGCAGCGGGCCGTGCTCGGCCTCCCAGGCGCGGACGTCGGCGATCTCCAGCAGGTAGTCGGGGTCGGCGGCGCACTCGGCGGTCTTGTCGATGACGACCGCGCTGGCCACCAGCTGCTCGGGCGGCACCTGCGAGACGTCGAGGCCGTCCTGGCCGGTCACCCAGTGCACCGGGGCGTCGAAGTGCGTGCCCACGTGCTCCCCCGTGGCGAAGGCGTTCCAGTACCAGGCCGGGCCCCGGTCGTCGTAGCGGCTGATCTCCTGGAGCGAGAAGCCGGGCGTGTTGGCGAACGGCTCGGGCAGCTGGATGATCGGCGTCGCCTCCGACAGCGGGGCGGTCAGGTCGATCACCTCGACGCGGCCGGACCCGATGGCGGTGAGCAGATCCTGCAGGGCACTCATGAAGGCACTCCTCGGTGCTGGTGTGGATCAGTGGGCGCGAAAGGCCTCGGACAGCCATTCCGCCACGACGGTGGGCTCGACCTTGGCGTCGACGACCATCGGACCCGACCGGTCGGCGATCCAGCACTCGACCGCGGCCAGGTCCTCGACCCGCCGGACGGTGACGCCCTCGGCGCCGGCGGCCCGCCCGAGCGCGGCGAAATCGCTGTCGGGGAAGGTCACGATGTCGAGCGGCTCGCCGTGGGGGCCGAAGTGATGGACCTCGGCTCCGTAGGCGGCGTCGTTGTACACCACGACCAGCAACGGCAGGCCCAGGTGGCCGATGGTGTCGAGCTCGCCGGCGGCCATGAGCGCACCGCCGTCGCCCAGGGCGGCGACGGTCAGCCGGTCGGGGCGGGCCACCGCGGCGCCGATGGCGCTGGCCAGGCCCAGGCCGATCGACTGGAAGGCCTGGGTGAACACGAACCCCTGGGGATCGGGGACGTCCAGGTACATGGCGGGCCACCCCATGAAGTGGCCCGAGTCGATGGCCAGCACCCGCTCAGGCGGCAGCATGCGGTCGAGGTCGATCGACAGGGTGCGGGGGTCGATGCGCTCGCCGGTGCCGGCGTCGTCGTAGGGCTGGTGGCGCCATGCGCCCGCGGCGATGCGGGCCGCGACCTCGGGGGTGCGGAAGCCCGTCTCGGCGTGGCCCCGAGCCCGGAGCGCGGCGATCAGCTCGGCCGCCGTCTCGGCCACGTCGCCCACGATGCCGAGGTCCACCGGGCGGTGGGCGCCGATGGCGTCGATGTCGCAGTCGATCTGCACGACGCGGGCTCCGGGGCCGACCAGCGATCCGTGCCGTGTGGTCCACATGTTGAGCGAGGCGCCCGCCGCCAGCACCAGGTCGGCCTCCCGCAGCAGGCCGGCGGCGACGGGGCTGGCGAACCCGCCCGAGATCCCGAGCGAGTACGGGTTGCCGGTGAACAGCCCGTTGCCCAGCGCCGAGGTGGCGAGCACCGCCCCGGTCAGCTGGCCGAGCTGCTCCAGCACCCCGCCCGCCCCGGCCAGGAC
>JBKPRV010000463.1:0-3553 GCA_046734715.1 Actinomycetota bacterium
GTCTTAGTGCCGTGCAGGTCGGACTGCGCGACCCAGACCCCGCGCTCGGCGGCTGCTCGGGCCGCAGCCTGGGCCGCGGCCGGATCGGCGTCGATGACCGCGGCGGCGACGATCTGCTCCAGCCGGTACGGCGTGAGCTTCTCGGCGCTGTCTGCCACCCGCACGTCGACCACGGCCGCCGCGTGCCGACTGAGCTTGTGGCAGGCCTGGGCGATCCGCCGCGCCCGCCAGGCCTGCACTTCACCGGCCAGGACCCGCCGCCAGGTCCTGGGCAGCCGGTGTCGCAACGCCAGCGCGTCTTCGAGCAGTGCGGTCGCGGCACTGGTTGAGATGCCGAGCGCCGCGCCAAGCTCGGCAGGGGCGAACTCGCTCACCTCGGGGCATCCATGGCCACCGCAGACGAACGTGTTCTCCATCCCGGGCAGGATCACCACGCCGGGTCGCTGCCCGGCTGGCACCGGATGCAGGTCGGCGAAGTGCGCGGCCACCTCGAGCAGCCTGGCCTCGGCCTGGTCGGCGGTGGCACGCAACTGTGCGGCCACGGTCAGCGCCGCGTTCGCATCGAGCTCACCCACATCGCCATCGAACATACATTCGACTCTACGCCAACCCACCGACACCCTCGACCCACCGCGAAACACCTTGTGGACAAGCGGTTCTAGACGACTGCGCCTCGGTCCGGGTCGAGGTCGCGGTCGCGACGAGGTGTCTTCGGTTTGGGAGGTGGGGCGGGATGACGGGATTCCAACTCGACCATGAACGGTACGGCGGTGAGGTTGGACGAGTACGTTCCGACGACGATGCCGATCAGCAGGGCCAGTGCGAAGTCGGACAACGAGTCGCCGCCGAGCACGAGCAACGCAGCCAGGATGAACAACGTGCTGATACCAGTGTTGATCGTCCGCGGCAGGACGTTGATGATCGCCGTGTCCGCGATAGCGGACAACCCTGTAGTGGCACGAGAGGTCCGCATCTCCCGGATCCGGTCGAAGACGACCACCGAGTCGTTCACCGTGTAGCCGATGATCGTCAGCAGCGCGGCCAGGAAGATCCCGTCGATCGGCTTGCCGAGCCAGGCGAACACGCCTAGCACGACGGCCGTGTTCTGCAGCAGGCCCAGCACGGCTCCGGCTCCGTACGTCCACCAGAACCGGACCGCGAGATAGGCCAGCTGGGCCGCCAGCGCCACACCCAGCGCGAGGACGGCCTTGGTCCGCAGCTCGCTGCCGAGGCTCGGGCCGATCTTCTCGTCACGGATCGGCTCGATCCCGCCACCGGTGTCCGCCAGCGCCTCGCGGATCCGCTCGGCCTCGTCGTCGCTGATCTGCCCGGTCCGGACGGTGATGTCTTCGGTGCCGGACTCCTGTACGACGGCGTTCGGGAAGCCGGCCTCGGCAACCGCCGCGCGCGCCACGTCGACTGGCACCGGCTGGCTGGTGGTCACCTCGATCAGTCGCCCGCCGGTGAACTCGACCCCGAGGTTCAGCCCGCGGACCACGATCCCAGCCAGGCTGATCGCCACCAGTGCCGTTGTCACGAGCAACAATCCGCGCCGGCGCCGCATCAACTCCGGTTTGCGGCCCTCCAGCCAACGGCGAACCCGGCCGTGCCCGGCCAGGCCGGTGATCCCAGGGTGCCGCTCTGCGAACCGGCGCGTGACGACGAACTCGCACAGCACCCGCGAGACCACGAGCGCCGAGAGCAGGGAGGCGGTCACGCCGATGCTCAGCGTCACGCCGAAGCCACGGACTGGGCCGGCGGCGAGGAAGAACAGCAATCCGGCCGCGAGCAGAGTCGTGATGTTCGAGTCCGCGATTGCCGACAATGCGTTGCCGAAGCCGCTGCGCAGCGACCTCGGCAACCCAGCCGTCCGGCCGGAGACATAGTCCTCCCGCGCTCTCTCGAAGATCAGTACGTTCGCATCGACGGCCATGCCGATCGCCAGCACGAAGCCGGCCAGGCCGGGCAGGGTCAGCGTCGCGCCCAACGCGGTCAAAGCGGCGTACGAGATCGCCGCGTAACCGGAGAGCGCGAGGACGGCCATCAGTCCGACGAGCCGGTACGTGTACACGATGAACAGGGCGGTCAGAGCGACACCGATGATCGCCGCCATCGCGCTGGCGTCGATCGCCGCCCTGCCCAGCGTCGGCCCGACGACGCGCTGCTCGATGGTCTCGACCGGCACCGGCAGCGAGCCACCCTCGATCAGCGCGGCCAGGTCCTTCGCCTCGGCCTCGCCGAACCGGCCGGTGATCTGCGTATGACCGCCGGTGATACCGCGGTTGCACAGACTGGTGCCTCTGCGCTGGTCGACCTCGGGCGAGGTGATCACCTCGTTGTCGAGCACGATCGCGACCCGGCGCTCCGGCGAGCCGGGCGGCTCGCAAGCGGCCTTGCCGGTGATCTGCGCCCAGGTCCGTTCGCCGGAGCCCTTGAAGTCGATGGTGACGAACCAGTCCGGGCCCTGCTGCGGGTCGATCAGCGCGTCGGCGCCGCTCACGCCCTCACCGGTCATCGCCGGCTCGGCCAGCAGCAGATAGCCGTCGCCCTGGTCGCTGGGCAGCGCCAGTCCGGACGCCGGGTTGGTGGGCGACACGCCGAGCACCTCATGGAAGGTGAGCTGGGCGGTCTTGCCGATCACCTCGGCCGCCTCGCGCGGATCCTGTACGCCGGGCAGTTCGACGATGATCCGCCGGTCGCCGGACCGGGTGACGCTGGGGTCGGCCACGCCGAGCGCGTCGACCCGGCGGCGCAGCACCTCCAGGGCCTTACGCGTGGACTGCGCGTCGGCCTTGACGGTCGGAGAGTCCTGGGTCTCGAGCACGATCTGTGCTCCGCCGCGCAGATCGAGCCCGAGCGTGGGGCGCGCGGTCAGCACGACGTACGCGGATGCGCCGAGCACGATCAACGCGAGAACGGCACGGACCAGCGACGAGCGGTTCACAAAACCTCCGGGGTTAGGCCGTGTCACTGGGGCAACGACCGGCCACCGGCTGCGGTTCCTAGAGTCGCGCCAGGAAGTCCAGCACCCGGCGCCAGGCGTCTGCGCACGACTCCGCGAACTCGTCGTACTTGCGGTCGAAGAACGAGTGTGGTGCGCCAGGATATGTCACGAACTCGTGGTCACGACCCGCCAGGGCCTCGTCGTAGGCCGCTACGTCCTCGGGCGGAATCGCTTTGTCCGCGCCACCGAACAGGCCGAGCACGGGGGTTTCGACGGCAGCCGCACGTTCGATCGGCGATGGCAGCCGAGCAGGCGCGAGCCGGCCGTAGAAGCCGACGGCCGCGTCGACGCCGAGCTCGGGCGTACCGGCGGCGTGGAACGCCTGCGTCCCGCCGAAGCAGAACCCGACCACGGCGACCGCACGGACACCGGTCTGCGATCGCAGTTCGGCCAGCGCCGCGCCGGTATCGGCCTGCAACGTGTCCAGACGGGCCTCCGCGACGTGCGGCTGGTGGTCGAAGTCGTCACCACGGATCCCGGTCCCGGCGGTCCGGCCGAAGACGTCGAACGCGATCGCCGGATGCCCGGCGTCGGCGAACCGTTCCGCGA
>JBKPRV010000464.1:0-7014 GCA_046734715.1 Actinomycetota bacterium
GTCAACAGCGGTCAACGGCGGCTACTCAGCCCCGACCCGGTGACCTGCACGAACGGCCTGATGGGAGGCCGGATCAGCTGCGCCCTCGGCGCGATTCGAACGCGCGCACACGGCTCCGGAGGCCGATGCTCTATCCCCTGAGCTACGAGGGCGGGAGGTGACAGGGTAGCGCTCCGCGGGTGGCGGGCCGAACTGGGATGATCGGGTTCGCACGGGCGACTTCGTTCCGGTCTGGGAGTTCGGGGATGTCGACGGGTCGGGGGAGGCGGATGGGCCCGTGCGGTGGATGTCGGCGCAACAAACTGACCGCACGCGCGGGCAGTCGCGGGTGCTCGGAGCGGTGCCTGGGGAGTGGGTCGCGGACGCTGGTGTGGTCCGGGGGCGGACCTCGGGCCGCTGCGCGGTGGCGTTGGCGCAAGCGGGCTGGTGGTCGGGTTCGACCGGTCGGAGGTGATGGCCCGGCGGGCGGCGGCGGGTCGAGTGGCGGGGAGGGGCATCTGCGCAGTGGCTGACGGGAAGGGGTTGTCGGTCAGGGATGGGGTGTTCCATGCGGCGTGGATCCGCGCGGTGCTCGTGCATGTCGAGGATCCGGTCGGGGTGTTGCGGGAGGTGAGGTGCATCTCGCGGGCGGGGGGCAGAGTTGTGGCGGTGGAGCCCGGACCGTGGGGGCCACATTGTCGGGCCGTGCGATGGGGGCGTGTTCGAGCGGATCCGGGGGCATCGGGCGGGGACGTTTGCGAGCCCGCGGATGGGGCGGGCGCTGAAGGGATATATGCGCGAGGTGGGGCTTGGCGACGTGCGGGGCGGGCGGCGACGGTGCAGTTCGAGCGGGTTGCGGATGCACGGAACGCCGGAGGGCCGCTCGATCGGCTGGCGGCGAATGCAGCGGAGCGAGGGGCGACTACAGGGGAGGAGGCCAGGGCGTATCCAGAGGCGATCGAGCGGGCCGACGGTGAAGGCAAGTTCTTCTTCGCGGCGATGTCGGTCGGCGCGAGCGTTACGTGTGGCTGAACCGGTGCGGGGGTGACGGCTGGGGGTCGGGAGCGGCGACAGGCCCCGTGTGACCGGCGGGTTCGCGGCGGTGTCGGTCGTGGCGAGCGGTATGAGCGGTACGCGTGGCTGAATCGGTGCGGGGGTGGCAGCTGGGGGTCGGTAGCATCGACAGGCCCCAGTGTGACTAGCCGGTTCGGTGAACATGATCAGCGTTGTGCTCGAGGATGCCCTGCGTTCGGCCCTGGACAAGCTGGGGGTGGCGGCGCCCGAGGTCATCGGGCTCGAGCGGCCGGCGCGCCGGGAGCATGGGGACTGGTCGTCGAACGTCGCCATGGCGTCGGCCAAGGCGGCGCAGAGGAACCCGAGGGAGTTGGCCACGCAGATCGTCGAGATCTTGGGCGGGGAGCTGCCGCCGCATGTGACCAAGGTCGAGGTGGCGGGGCCGGGGTTCGTGAACTTCCACCTGGCGCCCAGCTGGTTGCACGACGTGCTCCGGGAGGTCGTCGACCAGGGTGAGGAGCAGTACGGGCGCCTCGACCTGGGGCACGGCGAGCGGGTGATGATCGAGTTCGTGTCGGCCAACCCGACCGGGCCGATCCATGTGGGGAACGGGTGGTTCGCCTCCTACGGGGACAGTCTCGGGCGGGTCATGGAGCGCTGCGGGTACGAGGTCAGCCGCGAGTACTACGTGAACGACACCGGGGGGCAGATACGGGCGCTCGGGGAATCCGTCCTCGCCCGCAAGGCCGGCGTGCCGCTGCCGGAAGGCGGATACCCGTCAGGGTTCGTGAAGGGGCTCGCCAGCGCCTACGACGGGCCCGACGACGTCGTCGAGGCCGGGCGGTGGGCGGCGACCCACATCCTCGGGTTCATCCGGGGGCAGATGGCGGCCGTCAACATCCGCTTCGACACCTGGTTCAGCCAGGCCTCCATCGAGAACAGCGACGTCGTGGCCGAGACCATCGCGGACCTCCAGCAAAGAGGTCTCGTGTGGGACGAGGACGGGGCGCTCTGGCTCGACACCAAGCGGTTCGGCGATCCCCGGGAGAAGCGGGTGATGCGCAAGTCGCCCGACCAGGGCGGCGACTACACCTACCTCGCCGGTGACATCGCCTACCACCGCAACAAGTTCGTCGAGCGGGGCTTCGACCGGGTCATCAACGTGTGGGGGGCCGACCACCAGGGCCAGGTGTCCAGCCTGCTGGCCGGGGTCGAGGCGCTGGGCGTCGAGCGCGGGCGGCTGGAGGTGCGCATCGGGCAGATGGTGTCGCTGGCCGGGGGCCGGATCGGCAAGCGGCTCGGCAACGCCGTCGACCTCGACGACCTCGTCGACGACATCGGCCCGGACGTGATGCGGCTGCTCTCGCTCGTGGCCTCGATCGACCAGTCGCCCACCATCGACCTGGACAAGGTGCGGTCCGAGTCGAGGGAATCGCCCGTGTTCTACGTGCAGTACGCCCACGCCCGGATCCACTCGATCGGCAAGAAGGCCGACGAGCTGCGAGTCGAGCGCAGCCCGCTGGACCAGGTCGACCTGTCCCTGCTCACCCACGAGCGGGAGCTCGAGCTCCTCCGCAGCCTGAACACCCTGCCCGAGGTGGTCGAGCTGGCCTGCGTCGAGCGGGCGCCGCACAAGGTCACGTCCTGGGTCCGCGAGCTGGCCGACCGGTTCCACGGCTTCTACCACGACTGCCGCGTGCTGGGCGACGACGTCGACCCGGCGCTGACCCAGGCGCGGCTGTGGCTGGTCGAGGCGGCCCGGATCGGGCTCGCCATCGGGACGGACCTCCTCGGCGTGGCGGCGCCGGAGTCGATGTGATCCCCGATCCCGCGGCCGAAGCGGGACGCCAGCCGAAGCCGGACGACCGCCCCCTGCCCTGGGGGCTGCTCCCGGACAGCGCTGCCATCCACGACGACGGCTGGCTGAGCGCCGGCGGGTGCTCCACCCAGGACCTGGCCGAAGAGTTCGGGACGCCGCTCTTCGTCTACGACGAGAACCACCTGCGCGCGCGGTGCCGCGAGGCCGTCGCGACCTTCGGGGATGGGGTGGCCTACGCCGGCAAGGCGTTCCTGTGCCTCGCCATGGCCCGACTCGTCCACGAGGAGGGCATGCACCTCGACGTGGCCACCGCCGGCGAGATGCACGTGGCCCTGGCCGCGGGCGTGCCCGCCGACCGCCTCGTCCTCCACGGGAACAACAAGTCCGAGGCCGAGCTGGCCCGCGCCCGAGACCAGGGCGTCGGGCGCGTCGTGGTCGACAGCTTCGACGAGCTGGACCGGCTCGACCGGCTCCATGCCGCCGACGGGCGCCGCCCGAAGGTCCTCCTGAGGGCCACCCCCGGCGTCGAGGCCCACACCCACGAGTTCGTGCAGACCGGCCAGGTGGACTCGAAGTTCGGCTTCGGGGTGGCATCCGGCGACCTGGGCAAGGCGGTCGACCGGGCCGCCGCGAGTCCCAGCGTCGAGCTGGTCGGGGTGCACACCCACATCGGCAGCCAGGTCTTCGTGGCCGCCTTCTTCCGCCAGGCCATCGAGGTCATCGCCCCCTGGGTGCGCGACCTCGATCTCCCCGAGCTGTCCATCGGCGGCGGCCTCGGCGTCCCCTACGTGGCAGGGGAGGAGGCCCCGACCCTCGGCCAGTGGGGCCGGGTGGTGATCGACGCGTGCCGCGAGGTCGGGATCAGAGCCCGGGTGACGGCCGAGCCGGGACGGGCCATCGCCGCCCAAGCCGCGATCACGCTCTACACGGTCGGGACCATCAAGGACATCCCCGGCGTCCGCACCTACGTGGCGGTGGACGGCGGGATGAGCGACAACCCCCGCCCGGTCCTCTACGGCAGCGGCTACGAGGCCTTCCTGCCCCGGGCGGTCGACGCCCCCCGCCCGCGGACCGTCACCGTGGTGGGCAAGCACTGCGAGTCGGGCGACGTGCTCGTCCGCGACGCCCGCGTGCCCCAGGACCTCCGGGTGGGCGACATCCTGGCCACCCCGGTCACCGGGGCCTACGGCCAGTCGATGGGCTCGAACTACAACAAGGTGCCCCGCCCCGCGGTGGTCTTCGCCCGCGAGGGCGACGCCCGCCTGGTCGTCCGCCGCGAGACCGACGACGACCTGCTGCGCCTCGACCTCTGACGCTTCGGGTAACGCTTCGTGCCACGGCCCTACCCAGCCGTAGCATGGCCTGTCGTGACTCAGGAAACCGTGCGCGTCGGGCTGCTGGGCTGCGGGAACGTCGGTGCCCCGCTGGTCGAGCTGATCGACCGGCGCCGCGACGACATCGCGCAACGGACCGGCCTCCGGCTGGAGGTGACCCGGGTCGCGGTCCGCAGCCTGGCCAAGGAGCGGCCGGTCGAGCTGCCCGAGGGCGTGCTCACGCTGGACGCCGCCGGCCTCGTCGTCGATCCCGACATCGACATCGTGGTCGAGGTGATCGGCGGCATCGAGCCGGCGCGCGAGCTGATCCTGGCGGCGCTCAAGGCGGGCAAGCCGGTGGTCACCGGCAACAAGGAGCTGCTGGCCAACGTGGGCGCCGAGTTGTTCGCGGCGGCCGAGGCGTCCGGCGTCGACCTGCTGTTCGAGGCGGCCGTGGCCGGCGGCATCCCCTTCATCCGGCCGTTGCGGGAGAGCCTGGCGGGCGAGCGCATCGACCGCATCCTCGGCATCGTCAACGGCACCACCAACTACATCCTGACCCGCATGACCGAGGCGGGGGCCAGCTACGCCGACGCCCTGTCCGAGGCCCAGAGCCTGGGCTACGCCGAGCGCGACCCCACCGCCGACGTCGAGGGCTACGACGCCGCCGCCAAGGCCGCCATCATCGCCTCCATCGCCTTCGGGGTGCGGGTGGTGGCGGGCGACGTCTACCACGAGGGCATCTCCAACATCACCACCGCCGACATCGACTACGCGGCCAAGATGGGCTACGTCGTGAAGCTCCTCGCCGTGGCCGAGCAGCACGGAAACGGCGATCGGGGCGACGTGGGCGTGCGGGTCCATCCCGCCATGGTCCCGGCCGACCACCCGCTGGCCTCGGTGCGCGACAGCTTCAACGCCCTGTTCGTGGAGGGCGAGGCCGTGGGCGACCTGATGTTCTACGGGCGGGGCGCGGGCGGCGACCCCACGGCCAGCGCGGTGCTGGGCGACCTCATCGACGCCGCCCTCAACCGGGCCAAAGGCAGCCACGCCAGCGTCGGCACCCTGGCCAAGGCCCGCATCCGCCCCATCGACGAGGTCGAGACCGCGTACTACCTCAACCTCGACGTGGTGGACCGGCCCGGCGTGCTGGCCGCGGTGGCCGGGGTCTTCGGCAACCACGGCGTGTCGATCCGCTCCATGGAGCAGGAAGGCCTCGGTAGCGAGGCCCGCCTGGTGTTCATCACCCACGTGGCCCGCGAGGCCGACGTGCAGGCGACCATCCGGGACCTCCACCACCTCGACGCCGTCGACCGCATCACCTCGGTCCTGCGGGTCGTCGGCCGGTGAAGTACATCTCCACCCGAGGCCAGGCCCCCGTCCTCGACTTCTCGGACGTGCTGCTGGCCGGCCTGGCCCGCGACGGCGGGCTCTACGTGCCCGAGGCCTGGCCCGACCTGCCCGAGGGCTGGGACGACGAGCCCCGGCCCTACGCGGAGCTGGCCGGCGACATCCTCTGGCCCTACGTCGAGGGGTCGTCGACGCCGCGGGCGGTGCTCGACGACGTGATCCGCCAGGCCTACGCCACCTTCGACCACCCCGAGGTGTGCCCGGTGGTGGAGGTCGAGCCCGACCTCTTCGTGGTGGAGCTGTTCCACGGCCCCACGCTGGCGTTCAAGGACGTGGCCCTCCAGCTGGTGGGCCGGCTGTTCGACTGGGAGCTGACCCGCCGGGGCGAGCGGGCGACCATCGTCGTCGCCACCTCGGGCGACACCGGCTCGGCCGCCATCGCCGCCTGCGTGGGCCGGCCCCTGCTCGACCTGGTGGTGCTGCACCCGGCGGGCCGCGTGTCGGACGTGCAGCGGCGCCAGATGACCACCGTCGAAGCCCCCAACGTCCACAACGTCGCCATCGAGGGCACGTTCGACGACTGCCAGGACCTGGTGAAAGCCCTGTTCGCCGACGCCGGGCTGCGTGAGCGGGTGGGCCTCGCCGCCATGAACTCGATCAACTGGGCCCGGGTGGCGGCCCAGATCGTGTACTACGCGAGCGCGGTCTCCGCCGTCGGGCCCTGCGACGTGGCCGTGCCCACCGGCAACTTCGGCAACATCCTGGCCGGGTGGATCGCCCGGCTGGGCGGCGCCCCCATCGAGCGGCTCATCATCGGCTCCAACGAGAACGACATCCTCACCCGCTGGGCCCGCACCGGCGACCTGGCCCAGACCGGCGTGGTGCCCACGCTCAGCCCCAGCATGGACATCCAGGTGTCGTCCAACCACGAGCGCCTGCTGTTCGAGCTGCTGGGACGCGACGGCGCCGCCACCGCTGACCTCATGGCGCGCTTCCGGGGCGTGGGCTCGGTCGAGGCCCCGCACGACCCCACCATGGTGGCGGCCAGCCTCGACGACCAGGCCACGCTGGCCGAGATCGCCGGCCTGCATCACCGCACCGGCTACCTGGCCGACCCCCACACCGCGGTCGGGATCGGCGCGGCGCGGGCCTGCCGCCCCGAGGGCGAGACGGACCGGCCCGTGGTGTGCATGGCCACCGCCCACCCGGCCAAGTTCCCCGACGCGGTCGAGCAGGCCACCGGCGTGCGCCCGCCCCTGCCCCGGCACCTGGCCGACCTCTACGAGCGGCCCGAGCGCTACGACGTCCTCGGCAACGACCTCCACGCGGTGCGGGCCTACGTGGAGGCGTGCGTCCGGCACTAACTAACTTGGGCGGGATGGGGGGAACGATCGCGCGCCGCGCGCTCTGCCTGCTCGCCCTCGCCGTGGCGCTGGCCGCCTGCAGCGGCGGAGGAGGCGACGACGACGAGGCGGGTGACGGCGACGGCGAGACGACCACGACCGCGGCCGAGGCGGGCCCGGGCACGACCGGCACGAC
>JBKPRV010000465.1:0-2891 GCA_046734715.1 Actinomycetota bacterium
GCTGTTCCACGCCATGTTGTTCTCCATGCCCGGCAGCCCGGTCATGTACTACGGCGACGAGATCGGCATGGGCGACAACATCTACCTGGGCGACCGCGACGGCGTGCGCACGCCCATGCAGTGGAACCCGGACCGCAACGCGGGGTTCTCCACCGCCGACTTCGCGCGGCTGTTCCTGCCCCCGCTCATGGACCCCGTCTACGGCTTCCAGGCCGTGAACGTGGAGGCCCAGCAGCGCGACCCGTCGAGCTTCCTGCAGTGGCTGCGCCGCATGCTCGCGGTCCGCAAGCAGCACCCGGTGCTGGCCATGGGCGAGTTCGAGGTGCTGCACGCCGAGAACCCCTCGGTCCTGGCCTACCTGCGCCGCGGCATCGGCGACGACGGGGAGGAGGACATCGTGCTGTGCGTGAACAACCTGTCCCGCTTCCCGCAGCCGTGCGAGCTGATGATGGAGCAACTGGCCGGCAAGGTGCCGATAGAGCTGATGGGCCGGGTGCCGTTCCCGCCCATCGGCGAGCTGCCCTACTTCGTGACCTTGGCGGGCCACGGCTTCTACTGGTTCGAGCTGGTGGAGCCCCAGCCCGACGACGGCCCGGTCGGCTAGTCGTAGCCGCCGGCCAGGCGCCGCAGCTAGCGGTAGTCCGGGTTGGGGAAGTCGTACCGGCAGCCGGCGTCCCAGTCCCGCCGCTGGTTGCCGTGCGCCGGCATGCCGCCGTTGTCCTTGAGCATCCGGGCGACGTGCAGCAGGTTCCAGGTCATGAACGTGGTGTTGCGGTTGGTGAAGTCGTTCTCGGGGCCGCCCGAGCCGGGGTCGAGGTACGACGGGCCCGGGCCGGCCGGACCGATCCAGCCCGCGTCGGCCTGGGGCGGGATCGTGTAGCCCAGGTGCTGCAGCGAGTACAGGATGTTCATGGCGCAGTGCTTGATCCCGTCCTCGTTGCCGGTCACCACGCAGCCGCCGACACGGCCGTAGTAGGCGTACTGTCCGGCCTCGTTGAGCTGCGACGAGTTGCCGTAGAGCCGTTCGATGACCCGGGTGCACACCGAGGACTTCTCGCCCAGCCAGATGGGGGTGCACAGCACGAGGATGTCGGCCGGGAGGATCCGCTCGAACAGCGCGGGCCAGTCGTCGCGCTCCCAGCCGTGCTCGGTCATGTCGGGCCACACGCCCGGGGCGACGTCGTGGTCCACGGCCCGGATGATGTCGACCGCCACGCCCTGGCGCCGCATGATCTCCTGCGAGACGGCGGCCAGGCCCTCGGTGTTCGACACCGCGGGCGAGGGCTTCAACGTGCAGTTCACGAAGACGGCCCGCAGGTCTCGGTAGTCGACCGACCACTCGGCCTCGCTGCTCATCACACCCTCCTGGGTCGTGGTGCCCCACGGTCGCGCCCGAGCTCGTCCCGCTACACCTCCACGGTTCGGGCTCGATCCTCACTGTCCGGGGTACTCCCTGGTCACCATCGTTGCGGCCGTTGTGTCGCACGTCACGAGCGTTCCCGAGGTGTCTTTCAAGTGCTAGGCAAGTGAGGTGCCAAGCCTCGACGATCTGGCCGAGAAGCTGGCTCCGCTGCTGAGTGACTTCCTGCCCCGGCAACGGTGGTACGCAGGCCACGAGATCCCCGCCTCCCTGGCGCTGACCACCCTCGACCGGCGCGAGGGCGATCCGGCGCTGGTGTGGTACCTGCTGGACGCGGTCGACCTCAAGGGCGGTTCCGCCACCTACCAGGTGGTGCTGGGCGGTCGCCCGGTGGGCAGCGAGTCCGACTTCCTGCAGGGCAAGCAGCGGGTGACGGTCGGCGAGGTCGACGGCATCCTCTGGTACGACGCGCTGGTCGACCCCGAGCTGGCGCTCACGGTGCTGGAGCGGGTGGCGCCGGACGAGTCCGCCCAGGTGGCCCGGCCGCTGGTGGTCGAGCAGTCCAACACGTCCGTGGTCTACGACGAGCGCCTCATCCTCAAGCTGTTCCGCCGGGTCCATCCCGAGCCCAACCCCGACGTCGAGATCACCGAGGCGCTGGGCGAGCGGGGCTTCCCCCACGTCGTGCCCCAGCTGGCCGAGCTGCGCTACGAGGGGGCCGACCTGGCCGTCGTGCGCCAGTACCTGCTGGGCGCCACCGACGCCTGGCAGCTGGCCCACACCTCGTTGCGCGACCTGCTCGGCACCCGAATGGCGCCCGAGGAGGCGGGCGCCGACTTCGGGCCCGAGGCGCACACCCTCGGCGAGGTGACCGGGCGGCTGCACCTGGCGCTCGCCGAGGCGTTCGGCGTCGGCCGTGGCGAGCCCGAGGCCTGGCGGCGGGGCTTCCGGGCCCAGCTCGACCGGCTCCCTCGCGACGAGGTCGAGGTCGGGGGCGAGCTGGTGAAGGCTTCGGACCTGATCGACGTCGCCGCCGTCGACGCGGTGCTGAGCGAGCTGCTCGAGGTGGCGGACGCGGGGCCGACGCTCCGCATCCACGGGGACCTGCACCTCGGCCAGTTCCTGCTGGGCGACGCCGGCTGGTTCGTCCTCGACTTCGAGGGCGAGCCGGTGCGGCCGGTGGTGGAGCGCCAGGCGGCCGGGTCCCCGCTGCGGGACGTGGCCGGCATCGTGCGGTCGTTCCACTACGCGGCCCGCACCGGGCTGGCCGAGCGGGGCAGGGACGTCGACGACGAGCTGGTGGCGCTGGCCGAGGCCTGGGAGTCCCGGGCCGTCGCCGCCTACTGGCACGGCTACGAGGGGGTGCCCGGCATCGACGCGCTGCTGCCGGCAACAGCCGAGGACCGGGCCCGGGTGCTGCGAGCCTTCGAGCTCGACAAGGCGGTGTACGAGATCACCTACGAGCTGGCGCACCGGCCCGACTGGGTGGGCATCCCGGCCGCCGCGGTGCGCCGCGCCCTCGCGCTCGCCT
>JBKPRV010000466.1:0-18543 GCA_046734715.1 Actinomycetota bacterium
GGCCCGACGCGTCCAGTGAGCCTCGCTGCCCAGTCGTTCGAGCCCTTCGGCGCCCGGTGACGCCGCGTTCGCGGGCCACGGCGAGCGCGGCGCGGATCTCGGTAAAAGCCCAGCCGTCGCCCAGCGCGGCGGCGGTCTCCAGGGCTTGGGACACGCCCCTGCCGGCGGCGAGGTGCATGGGGGCCGCGCCGCCGGATGCATGACGCGCCGCACCTCCAGGCTAGGCACCAGCGTGCCGTCAATCAGCCAACCACACGTGGCCGTGCCCGGCGTCGCGGCAGCGACGCGGAGACGAGGGGCGGCCCGGCCCGGACCACCGAGAGCCAGCCGTTCAGCATCAGCGTCTTGCGCTCTTCCGCGACGAGCTCGGCGGGCGGTACGTGCAAGTGGTCCCGATCGTGGAACGCGACAACGACACCGGGTTCCAGGAGGGCGACACGGTCACCGACCGATCGGTCACGGCCGAGCAGTGGGGCTCGTTCCTCACCACCATCTTCGACGAGTGGGTGGCGTCCGATGTCGGGCAGGTGTTCGTGACCAACTTCGACGCTGCGCTCGCCAAGTGGCTCGACATCCGCGGCGGGATGTGCATCGTCGAGGAGACCTGCAGCAACGCGGTCGCCCTCGAACACAACGATGGCCATCCTCGCCGCCGAACGAGAGGCGCGGTATGCCGGCGTCGGGCACAACGACCCCGGCGGACACTGATCACCCGCGTGCCGGACGATCAGCGCTGAGGCCAATCCGCCGTTTTGTGCCGGCGGACGGGGACCATCGGCCCTAGCCGTCCGGGCGAGCCTCTTGCACAGTGGGCTCATGATCGTGGACGAGGGCCTTGAGCTGTTGACCGAGGATGAAGCCCGCGGCTTGCTGGCCACGGGCGAGGTGGGGCGGGTCGGGATCACCATCGGCGCGCTGCCGGCGATCTTTCCGGTCAACTACCGGCTGATCGACGGTTCGATCGTCTTCCGGACTGCGCCGGGCTCCAAGCTGTCGGCCGCCGCGGAGGGCGCGATGGTTGCGTTCGAGGTTGACGATTACCAGCTCCCGGATCGCTCCGGCTGGAGCGTGCTGGCCGTCGGCCGGGCCGAGGTGATCCACGATCTCGCCATGACCAGGAAGGTGCTCGACGCCCGACTCGAGCCGTTCGTCGATGGGGGCCGGACGACGATCGTGCGGATCGAGCCGACGTTCATCTCGGGTCGACGCATCGTCCACGACCCGCCTCCGTCCACGACCTGAACCTGGCGCGGCAGACTCGGCCCCGGCGTTTCCAAGTGCAGAGCGGGATACGGTCAGCGGCGAGCTGATCGCTTGGCTGCCGTCGCCCTGACGTCCGCTTGCCGCCCCGACACGAGCGCGGGCTCAGTTGGTCGGGAGCGTGAGGTCGAACGTGGTCGGCCCGAGCTGCGCCAGGCAGGCGGTGTCGAGACCGGCCACGTCGCCCTGGTCGATGAACGACTGGATGAGCTCGACGCCGTCCACAAGCAGCGCCACGATCACATCAAGCTGGCGACGGTGGGCAACCCGGGCGTGCACCCTGCCACGATGTTGGGCGGGTTGCCCGGCATGTCCTCGGTGATGACCCACTACCTGACCCGGAAGATGGAGGGCCTCGACTTCCCGTCGGTGCCCGAGTTCATCGAGATGATCGCCGACACGGGCGCGGGTCTCTACGCCTGCCACGCCTCGTTCGAGCTGTTCGGGCTGGAGAAGGATGACCTCGTCCCCCAGGTCTCAGGGGATCATCACCGTCGGGGAGTTCTACGAGATGGCGGCCGGCGGCCGGATCATCTTCACCTGACCGCTCGCGTCCGTCCGACCGCCCCATCGAGGAGGTGCACGCCATGACCATGACCGATCAGCACGAGCAGCTGGCTCCCGAGCGCCCGCACCAGCCGGCGGCTCCCGAGCCCCCGCGGGTGGTCCCGCCCGTCGGGACTGATCCGGAGCCCGTCGTGCTCCTCGTCCTGCTGCTCCTCATCACCCTCGCGGCCGTGGTGCTGTGCGCCGCGGTCGGGGCCGGGATGATCCTCGCGCTCGCGTGACGACCGCGCCCCAAGGTCGATGTGACTATCGGCCCTGGTCGGCCCCCCCGGCCGGGTGCGTCAATGAGAGGGAGACCCGGCCACGGGAGGCAGCAATGTTCCAGCGCACCCTCCACCGATCCCCGGATGCAGGCGCTCGCCGGCAGCCGCCCTGGCGGTTGCTGTTCGAGAGCCGCGAGCCAGGGCTCGACATCGCCAACTTCGACGCGTTCCACTGTGCCGGCTTCGAGGTCACCGTGTGCGAGGGGCCCGCCGCCCACGCCGCCGAGTGCCCGGCTGTGCGGGGCGAGCCGTGCCCCCTGCTGAGCGAGGCCGACGTCGTCCTGTTCGACCTGGACTGCGATCCCGCCACGCGCCCGGACGTGCTGGCGGCGATGCGGGCGGCCCGGCCCGACCTGCCGATCGTCGTGCGGTCGAACGCACCGCCCGAGGGAGCGGCACAGGGGTGCCCCACCATCCGCACCACCACGTCGGTCAACGGCCAGGTGTCCGCCCTCCACAAGGCAGTGCTCCGGTCGCCGGGCCCGCGGCCGTGAGCGCCGCGCCGGCGTTGTTCGCGTGCATCGACGGCAACGAGGCGGCCGCCCGGGTCGCGTATGCGCTGAACGAGGTCATCGCCATCTACCCGATCACGCCGGCCTCGCCGATGGGCGAGGCCGCCGACGACTGGTCGTCGGCCGGGCGCCCGAACCTGTGGGGGCTCGTCCCCGAGGTGGTCGAGATGCAGTCGGAGGCGGGGGCCGCCGGCGCGCTGCACGGCGCACTCCAGCGCGGCGCGCTGGGCACGACCTTCACCTCGTCCCAGGGCCTGCTCCTCATGATCCCGAACATGTTCAAGATCGCCGGGGAGCTGACCCCGGCGGTGATCCATGTCGCGGCCCGCGCCGTCGCCACCCACGCCCTGTCCATCTTCGGCGACCACAGCGACGTGATGCACGCCCGCACCACCGGCTGGGCGCTGCTGGCCGCCGGCTCGGTGCAGGAGGCGCACGACCTCGCCCTGATCGCCCATGTCGCCAGCCTCCGCTCGCGAGTGCCGTTCCTGCACTTCTTCGACGGCTTCCGCACCTCCCACGAGATCGACAAGATCGCGGTGCTCGGCGACGACGACCTGCGGGCGCTCGTCTCCGAGGACGACGTCCTGGCCTTCCGGGCGCGGGCCATGACGCCCGACGCGCCGGTCGTGCGCGGCACCGCCCAGAACCCGGACGTCTTCTTCCAGGCCCGGGAGGCCGCCAACCCCTTCTACCTGGACGTCCCGCGGATCGTGCAGGAGGTCATGGACGGCCTCGGCGACCGCACGGGCCGGCGCTACGGCCTGGCCGAGTACGTCGGTGCCGCGGACGCGGAGCGCGTCGTGGTGCTGATGGGCTCGGGCGTGGGCGCCGCCGAGGAGGCGGTCGACGCCCTGGTCGCCGCGGGCGAGCCGGTGGGGCTGGTCAAGCTGCACCTCTACCGGCCGTTCCCGGCCGAGCAGCTGGTGGCCGCCCTCCCGCCGACGGTGCGGTCGATCGCAGTGCTCGACCGGACCAAGGAGCCGGGCGCCTTGGGCGAACCGCTCTACCTCGACGTCGTGGCCGCCCTGGACGAGGCGTACGACCGCGAGCCCGCGCCGTTCGCCCAGCGGCCCCGGGTGATCGGGGGGCGCTACGGGCTGGCCTCCAAGGAGTTCACGCCCGCGATGGTCACGGCCGTCCTGGACGAGCTGGGCCGGGACCGGCCGAAGCGGCACTTCACGGTGGGCATCTACGACGACGTCACCCACCTGAGCCTCGACGTCGACCGCGCCACCCGCACCCCGCGGCCCGAGGGCGAGGTCCAGGCCGTCTTCTTCGGGCTGGGAGCCGACGGCACCGTCGGCGCCAACAAGGCGTCCGTCAAGATCATCGGTGAGAGCACGGACCTGTGGGCCCAGGGCTACTTCGTCTACGACTCGAAGAAATCGGGATCGGTCACGGTGTCCCACCTGCGCTTCGGCCCCCGGCCGATCCGCTCCACCTACCTCGTCGAGGACGCCGACTTCGTCGCCTGCCACCAGTTCGGGCTGCTGGCCCGGATGCCGGTCCTCGACCGCGCCAAGCGCGGAGCGACGTTCCTGCTCAACAGCCCCTACGGCCCCGACGAGGTGTGGGACCGGCTCCCCCGCGAGGTCCAGCAGGAGATCATCGACAAGCAGATCGAGCTGTGGGTCATCGACGCCCACCGGGTGGCGCGCGAAGCGGACATGGGCAACCGCATCAACACCGTGATGCAGCCGTGCTTCTTCCAGCTCGCGGGCGTGCTGCCGGCCGACGAGGCGATCGCGCGGATCAAGGAGTCGGTGGAGAAGGCCTACGGCCACCGCGGACGGACGATCGTCGAGCGGAACTTCGGCGCCATCGACCGCTCGCTGGCGGAGCTCCGCCGGGTGGCGGTGCCGGGCCGGGTCACGAGCGACCGGTCCGCGCTGCTGGCGATCCCCGACTCCGCCCCCGACTTCGTGACGCGGGTGACGGCCCGGCTCATGGCCGGGGAGGGCGACCTCGTGCCGGTGAGCGCATTGCCGGTCGACGGGACGTTCGCGACCGGGACCGCCGCCTACGAGAAGCGGGCCATCGCCCAGGAGATCCCGATCTGGGACCCCGACATCTGCATCGACTGCGGCAAGTGCGCCATCGTCTGTCCGCATGCCACGATCCGCATGAAGGTCTACGAGCCCGGCGCGCTCGACGGCGCCCCTGACACGTTCCTGTCCAAGTCGTTCCGCTCCAAGGACATCCAGGGCTACCACCTGACCATCCAGGTGGCGCCGGACGACTGCACCGGCTGCGGCGTGTGCGTCGACGTGTGCCCGGCCAAGTCCAAGACCGAGGTACGGCACAAAGCGATCAACATGGAGCCGGTCCTGGAGCACCGCGACCGCGAGCGGCCGAACTGGGACTTCTTCCTCACCATCCCGCCCCTCGACCGCGACCTGCTGCCCCACGACTCCGTGAAGGGCTCCCAGGCGCTCGAACCGCTGTTCGAGTTCTCGGGCGCCTGCGCGGGCTGCGGCGAGACGCCCTACATCAAGCTGGTCACCCAGCTCTTCGGGGACCGGATCGTGGTGGCCAACGCCACCGGGTGCTCGTCCATCTACGGCGCCAACCTCCCGACCACCCCCTACACGGTCGACCGGGACGGCCGCGGGCCCGCCTGGAACAACTCGTTGTTCGAGGACAACGCGGAGTTCGGGCTCGGGATGCGCCTCGGGCTCGAAGCGCAGACCACGCTGGCCCGGTTGCTGCTGGCGCGCCTGGCCCCGGTGGTGGGCGACGACCTGGCCCGCGCGCTCCTGGACGCGGAGCAGGGCACCGAGCCGCAGATCCGGGCCCAACGGGAGCGGGTCGCGCAGCTCCTCGCCCGCCTCGACGGGATGGACGACCACGACGCCCGCCACCTGCGGGCGATCGCCGGCGCCCTCAACCGCCAGGGGGTGTGGATCATCGGCGGCGACGGCTGGGCCTATGACATCGGCTTCGGCGGCCTCGACCACGTGCTCACGTCGGGCCGCAACGTGAACATCCTGGTGCTCGACACCGAGGTGTACTCGAACACGGGCGGGCAGGCGTCCAAGGCGACCCCGCGCGGCGCGGTCGCCAAGTTCGCGTCGTCCGGCAAGGACGCAGCCAAGAAGGACCTCGGGGCCATCGCCCGGGCCTACGGGAACGTCTACGTCGCCCAGATCGCGGTGGGCGCCAACGACATCCAGACCGTCAAGGCGCTGCTGGAGGCCGATGCCTGGCCGGGGCCGTCGCTGGTCATCGCCTACAGCACCTGCATCGCCCACGGCATCGACATGTCGCGGTCGATGTCGCACCAGAAGGACGCGGTGCGCAGCGGCTACTGGCCGCTCTACCGCTTCCACCCGACCGAGGCCGAGGGCGAGCACCCGTTCCGGCTCGACTCGCACACCCCCTCGATCCCGGTCCGCGACTTCGTCTCCAGCGAGGCCCGCTACGCCATCCTCGGGCGCACTCACCCGGAGCGGGCCGCCCGCCTGGCCACGCTGGTGCAGGCCGACGTCGACGAGCGCTGGCGCTACTACGAGCAGCTCTCCGGCATGGAGCGTGCGGTCCCGCACGAGCCCGGCCCCCGCGACGAAGAGGACGACGCATGACCGATCTGCGGACCACCTACCTCGGGCTCGAGCTGCGCTCCCCCGTCGTCGCCTCCGCCGGGCCGCTGTGCGGGGACCGGGACACCGCCCGGCGGCTCGCCGAGTCGGGCGCAGGTGCGATCGTGCTCCCCTCGCTGTTCGAGGAGGAGATCGTCCACGAGGAGGTCGAGCTCACCTTCGCCCTGGAGGCGGGGACCGAGGCCTTCGCCGAGGCCGTCGACTACTTCCCCCGGTTCCCGGACGTCGGCTCCGTCCTCGACCGCTACCTGGCGACGATCAGCGCGCTGAAGGATGCCGTCGACGTCCCCGTCATCGCCAGCCTGAACGCCACCAGCGCCGGGGCGTGGGTCCGCTTCGCCCACCTGCTCTCCGACGCCGGGGCCGACGCCATCGAGCTCAACGTCTACCGGGTGGCCGCGGACGCGGGGCGGTCCGCGGCGGAGGTTGAGGACGACGACCTGCGGCTGGTCGCCGACGTGGTGGCGGCCGTGGACCTGCCGGTGGCGGTCAAGCTCGGCCCGTACTACACCGCGATGGCCAACTTCGCCGGGCGGGTGGCGGCGACCGGCGCCCACGGGCTGGTGCTCTTCAACCGGTTCTACCAGCCCGACCTCGACCTGGAGACCCGCGACGTCGTGCCGCGGATCGACCTGAGCCAGCCCTGGGAGCTGCGGCTGCCGCTGCGCTGGATCGCCATCCTCCGCCCGCTCCTCGGCCCCCGCGTGTCGCTGGCGGCGACGTCCGGCGTGCACTCGGGCGGCGACGTGGTCAAGGCGCTGCTGGTCGGCGCCGACGTGGCCATGACGACCTCGGCGCTGCTGCGCCACGGGCCGGAGCACCTCGCCACCGTCGAGGCCGAGCTGCGCGCCTGGATGGCCGACCACGAGTACGCGTCGGTGGCCGAGCTGCGGGGCAGCGTCAGCCGCGCCACCAGCGACAACCCGGCGGCCTTCGAGCGCGCCAACTACCTGCGCACGCTCCATTCGTGGACATCACCGCCCAGTGTCACCGCGCCGCCCACGGCGCGAGCGGGCCAGCGGGAACATTGACCGCCACCGGAGCGGGCCGGACACCGCCGATGCCGGTGGCATGGCACGGCATCGCGGGCGGTGGACCATGGGTCCGCCGGCCGCGCTGGCCGCCGTGGAAGCAGCGGCGACCGGACCGCGCGGAGGTCGCCGCGTGATGCTGGACGTCGCCCGAGCGGTGCCGGGCACCCAGCGGCGCGCACCTCGGCGCGGAGGCATCCCCACGGCGACCATCGCCGCGGGTGCTGCGCTGGCCGTGCTGGTCGGTCACGACGGCACGGCCAGCTGGCAGATCGTCCGCGTCGTGGTCGTGGCGCTGGCGACGGCCGCGGTGCTCGCCGCCGAGCGGCAGCTCGGCGATCGGGGCCGTGGGCGGCTCGCCGCTGCCGTCGGCGTGCCGGCCATGGCCGTCGGTGCGGGGTTCCTGCCCTATGCCGTCAAGGACGGTGCGTCGCTCGTGGCCGCCGCCGGGTTGGTCGAGCTCGTGGCCGGCGCCGTCCTCGCCGCGGCCGGCACGGTGCTCGGGACCCGCGGCCGGCGCATGCGCCGCCGGATCGCAGCGGGCGCCGGCACGCTCGTGGTCGCCGGCCTGGTCCTGTTCGTGGTGGGCCCGGCGGTCGCTGCCACCAACGTGCCGCGCCCGGACATCGGCGCCACGCCGGCCAGCAGGGGCCTGGCCTACGAGTCGGTGACGCTGACCACGGACGACGGCGTACGGCTCGCAGGCTGGTACGTGGTGTCCACGAACGGCGCGGCGGTCGTGCTGCTGCACGGCGCCGGTTCGACCCGCTCCGACGTCCTCGACGAGGCCGCCGTCCTGGCCCGCCACGGCTTCGGCGTCCTCCTGGTCGACGCGCGCGGCCACGGGGGGAGCGGCGGCCGGGCCATGGACTTCGGCTGGCACGGCGACGCCGACATCGCGGCCGCCACCCGCTACGTCGCCGACCGCCCCGATGTGGATCGGGACCGCATCGCGGTCGTCGGCCTGTCGATGGGTGGCGAGGAAGCCCTGGGCGCCAGCGCCACCGACGAGCTGATCACCGCGGTGGTCGCCGAGGGTGCCACGGCGCGCACTGCGGCCGACGAGGCCTGGCTGTCCGACGAGTTCGGCCTGCGCGGCCGCCTCCAGGAGCAGCTGGAGCAACTCCAGGACCAGGTGACCGACGAGCTCACCAGCGCGACGGTCCCCACGTCGAGCCGGGCCGCGGTGGAGGCGTCGGGCGACACCCGCTACCTGCTGATCACCGCGGGCGCCGTGCCCGAGGAGGGCCACGCGGCCGACCACATCGCCGCCGGGGCACCGGAGCGGGTGCAGATCTGGACGGTGCCGGGCGCGGGGCACAGCGAGGGCCTGAAGCAACGGCCCGAGCAGTGGGAGGAGCGTGTGATCGATTTCCTCACCGAGTCGCTCTCGCCGAGCCGGGACCCGACGTGACCATGAGGTCGATCACGCCGCCTTCACGATCGAGGCAGTCACCTCCGGCCCATCCAGTCGGACGGCGTGAGCCTAGGATCACCCCGGTGGGAGACTTCGCCGGCCCCAGGAGTCTGCGCCAGCTGCTGGACGCCGTGATGACCGTGGGCAGCGACCTCGACTTGCCGGCCATGCTCGAGCGCATCGTGCAGTCGGCGGTCGATCTGGTCGACGCCCGCTACGGGGCCCTCGGCGTGCTCGATGAGACCCGGACCAGGCTGGCGCAGTTCATCACGGTCGGGATCGACGAGGCCGGGCATGCCGCCATCGGCGACCTCCCTGAGGGCCACGGCATCCTCGGGCTGCTCATCGTCGATGCCCGGCCGCTGCGGCTGCCGGACCTGCGCGAGCACCCGGACAGTTACGGGTTCCCGGCCAACCACCCGCCGATGCGGTCGTTCCTGGGCGTCCCCGTGAGGGTCCGCGACGAGGTGTTCGGCAACCTTTACCTGACCGACAAGACGTCCGCCGAGGTCTTCACCGACGTCGACGAGGAGCTCGTCCTGGGGTTGGCGGCCGCAGCCGGCGTCGCCATCGAGAACGCCCGGCTCCAAGCCCGGATCCAGGAGCTGGCGCTGGTGGACGACCGGGAGCGGATTGCCCGCGACCTCCACGACTCGATCATCCAACGCCTCTTCGCCACGGGCCTGTCACTCCAGGGCACGGCCGCCCTCGTGCGCCACGACCCCGCGACCGCGGAGCGCCGGGTGAACGACGCGGTCGACGACCTCGACCTGGTCGTCAAGCACATCCGCTCCGCCATCTTCGGCCTCGAGGCGAGCCAGGCGGGCGAAGACGGCGGGCTCCGCGGCCGGCTGCTCGAGGTGACGCGGGAGTCGGCCGAGGCGCTCGGCTTCGAGCCTCGGGTCCTCTTCGAGGGCGCGCTGGACACCCGGACCCCCGACCAGATCGCGGGCGAGCTCCTCGCCACCCTGCGCGAGGCGCTCAGCAACGTCGCCCGCCACGCCCGTGCCGGCCGGGTCGACATCCGGATCGCCATCGAGGGCGACGAGCTCGTGCTGTGCGTCGTGGACGACGGGATCGGCATCGCGCCCGACCATCCGTCCGGGCACGGGCTCGAGAACATGGCGGCGCGTGCCGGCCGGATCGGCGGATCATGCGAGGTCCGCCCGGCGGAGCCGGCCGGCACCGTCGTGGAGTGGCGGGCTCCCTTGCGTTCCGCGGGACCGCGCTGACCGTCGGCAAGACCAGGCCGGGCTCGACGCCTCCAGCGCGTCCGGGCCGCCCTCATCGCCCCGCGCCTGCGACGGACTACCGTCGGGCCGGTGCCCCGCGCATCGGTGCCCGACCTCGTGGTGGCGGTCACCGGGCCCACCGGCACGTTCGGCTTCGGCCTGATCCCGCTGCTGGAGGCCGAGCCGCGGATCGCCCGGCTGATCGGCATCGCCCGCCGGCCGTTCGACCCTGCCGAGCACGGCTGGTCCAAGCTGGCCTACCGACAGGGCGACGTGCGGGACCGGGACGTCCTGGAGGCGGCGTTCCGCGGCGCCGACGTGGTCGTCCACCTCGCGTTCCTGGTCATGGGCGGCTCCTCGCCGGACACGACCCGCAACATCAACGTCGACGGGACGCTCAACGCGCTGGAGGCCGCCGCCGACGCCGGGGCCCGCCGCTTCGTCTACGCCTCCTCGGTAGCCGCCTACGGCTTCCACGCAGACAACCCCGACGTCCTCACCGAGGACTGGCCGGTGCGCCCCGCCGAGCACCTCTTCTACGCCCAGGAGAAAGCAGAGATCGAGCAGCTGCTCGCCGCCGCGGGCGCCCGCCACCCCGACCTGGAGGTGTACCTCGTCCGTCCCTCCATCGTGCTGGGGCCCCACACCATCGGCGCCAAGAACGTCATCCCCGCGGCGCTGTTGCCGCTGGCCCGCGGGCTCGGCGGCGTGGTGGGCCGGCTCGACCGGCTCCCGGTGCGGCTCCCCGTCCCTGCACCCGACCTGCCGGTCCAGTTCGTGCACGAGGACGATGTGGGCCACGCCCTGCTGGCCTGCGTCCTGGGGACCGGTCCGCCGGGCGTGTACAACCTCGCCGGCGACGGCGTGCTCACCGGGGCGGACATCGCCCGGGAGCTGGGGTTCGCGCCGGTCCGGGTCCCCGCCGGCCCGGTGCGGGCCGCCGCGGAGGCGATCGCCGCCCTGCCGTTCCTGCCCCAGGCCGCCGGCTGGGCCGAGGTGCTGCGCCGCCCGGCGATCATGGACACCACCCGGGCCAAGCGCGACCTGGGCTGGCAGCCCCGCTACACCGGCCTGGAGGCGGTGCGGGCCACGCTCGGACGGGTGCCCCCGGACGGACGCGACGCCTCGCGGACGATCCGGCGGCCGGACACGAGGTCGAGGGAGACCGACACGACCCGGTGATCCTCGCCGCCCGACCACCGGGCGATCGGGCGCGCTCCCAGCTCGCCGAAGTCGGCTGCGTCCTTCACCTCGCGGGCCACGCCCGTCACGACCACGCTCCAGCCGGACTCGGTGGTGGCGTCGATCTCGTCGACCTCGAAGGCCACCACCGCGTTGTCGGTCGCGGCGTCGAGCTTGGTGCCGACGCCCGTGCGGAACAGGATCCGCCGGCCGTCGAAGCGGAAGTTCACGGGGAGCACCGTCGGGAGCGCGCCGCTGCTGATGGCTATGCGGCCGAGGACGGCAGTGCCCAGGAGCCGGAGGCACTCGTCCCGGCCAAGCACCTCCAAGCCGTTGCGGTCGACTTCCATTGACCCATCGTGGGCCATGCCGGGTGGCGGGCGGCAGGGCCGAAGGTCCCGATCCGAGGCGCGTGCTACGGGCGCCCCACCCTTCGGAGGCCACATCGAGCCCATCGACCCGCCCGGGTGATGCGGGCGAACGGCATCAGCCCGCCGGCCGCCGCCGGCGATCCGCCTGGCGGGCGGCGTACACCGCCGCCTCGGTGCGCCGGTGCATGCCCAGCTTGGTCAGCAGGTTGGAGACGTAGTTCTTCACCGTCTTCTCGGCCAGATACAGCCGCTCGCCGATCTGGCGGTTGGTGAGCCCCTCGGCCAGCAGGTCGAGGATGCGGCGCTCCTGATCGGTGAGGTGGACGCCGCCCGGCTCGTCCTCAGGGCCGCGCCGGAGCCGGTCGAGCACCCGCGCCGTGACGGTCGGGTCGAGCAGCGACTGGCCGGCGGCTACCCGCCGCACGCTGTCGACCAGGTCGGCGCCCCGCACCTGCTTGAGGACGTAGCCGGCGGCGCCGGCCATGATCGAGTCGAACAGGGCCTCGTCGTCGGCGAACGAGCTCAGCATCAGGCACTGGATCTGCGGGTGGCGGGAGCGGATCTCCCGACAGACCTCGACACCGTTGCCGTCGGGCAGCCGCACGTCGAGGACGGCGACCTGGGGGGCGACCGCGGGGATGCGGCCGAGCGCCTCCTCGGCCGTGCCGGCTTCGCCCACGACCGTCAGCTCACCGTCGCCCTGATCCTCGAGCAGCTCGCGCACCCCGCGGCGGACCACCTCGTGATCGTCGAGCAGGAACACTCGGATGGTCACGATCGCGCCTCGTCCGCTCGGGGCCGCCCGGCCGTGGCCGGAGTCGGGACCATCACGGTGCGCCGCCCCGCGGTTGCCGGCACGCCCGCGCCGGCCCCCACCCGGGTGCCGGCCTGACCCCGCAGGATGGCGGGCCCGTCGGCTACCGCCCCGATGCCCCGATCCAGCCCCCCTGCGCGACGAACGCGCAGATCGCGTCGACCTTGGGCGCCATCGACGCCGCGCGCAGCGGCAACGAGCGCAGCTCGTCCGGCGACGTGGCACCCAGCGGCCGGGCCGCCCTGCCTCCGCCGGCGTAGACGGCCTCGACGCCGGTGAGCATCAGCAGCGCGTCGGCGTCGAGGTCGATGGCGAGCCGGGCTGCGGCGAGGTCGTCGGCGATCACGGCCTCGACGCCCCGCAGGTCCCCCGCAGCCGTCGGTGCGACCGGGATCCCCCCTCCCCCGGCGCAGACGACGGTGACCCCGTGGTCGACGAGGATCCGGATCGTCGGCAGCTCGACGATCCCGGTCGGTCGGGGGGAGGCGACGACCCGGCGCCAGCCCTCGCCGTCCGGCGCGATCACCCACCCGCGTGCGCGTGCCAGCCGCTCGGCCTCCAAGCCGTCGTAGCGCGGACCGACCGGGGTGGCCGGCCGGTCGAACGCCGGATCGTCCCGGTCGACGATGACCTGGATCAGGAGGGTGGCGAGCCGGTCCACGGCCAGATGCCGCCGCAGCTCCTGCTCGAGCAGGTGCCCGACCAGCCCCTGGCTCTCGACCTCGAGCACGTCCAGGGGATAGGCCGGGACGCCCTGGTAGGCCGCGCTCTCGAGGGCGAGCAGGCCCGCCTGGGAGCCATGGCCGTAGGTCACCACGACGTGGTGCTCCGCCGCGAGCGCAGCCACCGTCCGGGCCGCGACATCGGCGTGGGCCACGGCCTTGTCGCCGAGGGCGACGACGACCAGCATCACCGCACCTCCGCCGGCTCGTATGGTCCGCCGCGCCCGCTCACGAGACGCATGTGTAGCGCGTCCGCCGCGAGGACCGCGTCCACGACGCCCCGCGGCGCGGCGGGAACCTGCCACACTCGTCGTCACACGTCCAGTCGACCGTGCACACGCCGGCTGCACCAGGGTCCTTGGACCGAAACGCGTCCGGGAAGGGTCGAAGGGACGCCGCACGGGCGACGCGCGCCCTACCGGGCCCGGGACCGCCGCGCCGATCGTGAGGCCTGCAGGGCGCGCTCGGCCATGGGTGGATCGTCCACCGGCACGACGATGCGGGCGGGGTACGAGTCCGCCGGGCCGCCGTCCCTAGCGTCGGGCCGCGACGCCGGGGATGAGGCCCGCTCCCCCGGGCGCTGTCAGCCCGTCCCGAGCGCCGTCACGGCACGAGGAGGGCAGCGCCGGCGACCGGTCCCGAGCCCGCCGAGACCAGCAGCATCGGCCCTGCCTCGTGCCGCTGCTCGTCGACCACCGTGCGTAGCGCGACGCCAAGCGCGGCGGTGTGGGCGCCGTGGTCACGCGGTGGCCGCGTGACGCGGTCCGGGGCCACGCCCAGGCCCGCGGCCAGCGCGTCGAGGAAGTCTGGCATGAGCGGGTTGGCGACGACGAGATCGAGCTCGTCGGGGGCCATGCCGTGATCGGCGAGCAGCTTGGCGGCCACGTCGGCCGCCCAGGCCCCGGCCGCGGCCGCGTAGCCCTGCGCCTCTTCGATCACGAGTGTGTTGCGACCGCCGCCGAACACCACTGTGGCGCGCAGGCCGCCGTCGCCGTCGCCGGCCCCGGGGTGGGTGGCGACGCGGAAGCCGAGGATCCCTCCGGGCCCGGGCCGCCAGCGGCACGAGATCGCCGCGCCCACCGGAGCGTACGGGAAGCCCGGGGCCATGCCGTGACCGGGATCGGCGTCACTGGCGACGACCAGGGCGTGACGCACGGTCCCGGCGCGCAGGAATCCGTCGGCCACCTGTAGGGCGGTGAGCATGCCGCAAGACCCGTTGGCGATGTCGAGCGAGAACGTGCCGTGGCCGCCCACGTAGGGATCGCCGGGGTTGGCCCCGATGTCCTCCTGGATCAGCGCGGCCAGCGCCGGCTCACCCAGGATCCGCTCGTGGTACAGCCCGGCGTTGAGCAGCAGGTCCACGTCGCCGGGCGTGCGCCCGGCCGAGTGCAGGGCACGTGCCGCGGCCGTGTCGGCCAGCTTGCGGGCGTTCGGGCGGCGCCAGCGTGGCGCGGTGGCGACCCCGACGGCGTCAATCACGGTTGCCATGGCAGGCCACCAACCCTTCGTCGACGGTGAACAGGACGATGCCGATCTCGAGGCCGGACGCCAGCGCGACCAGCGCCACCCGGTCGCCGGCCTGCAACCGACCGGCGTCGAGCTCCTCGACCAGCGCCACCACGTGGGTGGTGGACGCGGTGTTGCCGTAGCGGTCGACGGTGATCACCGCGGGGTTGCGGGGCGCGCCGCCGAGTGCTGCGGTCGCCTCGCGCATCCCGGTGCGGATCGCCCGGGCGGAGGTCTGGTGGGGGATCACGTGGTCCACGTCCTCGATGCCCAGGCCCACCGCGTCGAGGGCCTCGGCGAGCAGCACCGGGGTGTCGGCGATGGCGACGCGGTGGATGGCGCGGGCCCGGGTGAACATGCGGGCTCCCGGCTGGTGACGGGCCGGGTAGGCGACGCAGAGCCGGCTGTGGTCGGCGACGGTGGTGAATCCCGCCAGCGCAATCCCCGGCTCTCCCCCCTCGGCCCGCTCGACCAGCACGGCGGCGCCGGCGTCGCCAAGCGTGAGCGACGCCAGCTCCCTGCTGGCGATCGTGCGCACGTGGCGGGCGGCATTGGTGCCCAGCTGCGAGATGTACTCGCCGCTCACGACGAGGGCGCACCGGATGGCGCCCCGCCGCACCCAGTTGTTGGCCACCAGCACACCGGTGAGGGTGCCGGCACAGGCATTGGACAGGTCGAAGGTGGTCGCCTCGGTGGCGCCGACGGCGGCGGCGATGGCCTGGCTCGCCGGCGGCTCGAGCTGCTGGACGAGCCCGCCCCGGTACTTGGTGATGCTGCAGGAGATCACGAGGTCGACCTCGTCGCCCCGCCGTCCCGCCCGGTCGAGGCAGTCGCGCGCCGCACCGATCGCCAGGCTGAGCGAGTCCTCGTCGCCCACGGAGACGCGACGCTCGTGGATGCCGGTCAACCGCTCGAGGTCGACGCGGGTGTGGTGGCGCGTCGACGCCATCAGCTCATCGGTCGTGAGACGCGTCGGCGGCAGCCGGCGTCCGACGCCGGCGATGCGCGCCACGAATGGTGCCGCCTCACCGTTGGGTGAGCTCTCGGTCAGCATCCACGGTCCGGTCGATTGCGCCATGTGCTCACTGTCGGCGCTGACGACGGAGCCTGGTAGGGCCGGACGTCACATCCCGTGACCGGTCGAGGTCAAGCCGGACGGCACAGCCAGGTCCACGCCGCTCGCGTGAACGCGGCCACGGTCGACGCGGCAGGGCCGAAGGACTCCAACGCGCAGGTAGCGGTCGATGACCGGGCCCACCCGCGCCTTGGTCGATCGTCTGGGACCCGGGAGGGTCGGACTTGGCCTCGGCCCGCATGCCGCGTCGAGCCCCGCGGGTCGGACCTACACGTCCAGCTCGAGCTCCCGGGCGCGGTGGGGCGCCGCGTCGAGCAGGCCCTCGCGGTCCGGGTGCTCGACGCGCTGCGCGGCGGCCGCCAGACCTACGGCCTCCACGTGTCGGTGTCCGTCAGCGCGGCAGGCTGAGCCGGGCGGCCGGAGCCGAACAGGGCCTTGGCCCTGGTCAGGGCCTCGGCCGGCCCAGCGCTGGTGTCGACCTCGGTCGCGGCCGGCCACGGTCCTCTGCCGCCGCCAGGTGGGCCGCGATCTCCGGGGTGGCGTCGGACGGATCGCGCCCGGCCGCCAGGCGATGGCGGATGCGCTGGGCGGCCTGCGCCGGATCGGTGCCGCAGCGGAGCTCGGTCACGACCGTCGCGGATCCGCCGCTCCAACAGCGGGCCTCGGCCCGCGAGGTAGCGTGCCGCAAGGGCATCGACCTCGCGGACCTCGTCCCCAGGGACAACGCCCCGGCCCTGCGTCAGGACGGCGGCTGTGTTCGCGGCCCAGCGCCCCGCCAGCGCGTCACGGCCCGCGGCCCGGTCGGCCGCAGCACTCCGCTCGGCCCTGGCGTGGAACGCGGCGACCAGGCGGGCCCGCCCGCGCACCTCCTCGCCGACATCGGTGCCGCCGGCGACCAGCGTCGAGAGCCGGCGACCGGCCGGCATGCGCCGCATGACCACGAGGTGGTCGCACAGCTCGCCGTCCGGCGCCACCACGTCGGCCACGCCAGGTACACGTCCGGCGCCCGGCGCCGGTTCAGCTCCACCTCCCGGGCGCACGCCGCGGCCCGGGCCGTGCGGTCGCGGAAGTCTAGGAAGCCGAGATCGACCGGGTTCTTCAGCTTGAGGGCGCGGTCACCGACGAAGAACACGACGGCCGAGTGCGTCTCCGCGATCGCGGCCGGGGAGCCGGCGTCACCCCCCGTCAGCCGCCGTGGCACCACCGTGAGGCTCCTCCGCCGGCCCGGACGCCGGCCGGTTCCAGATCCACCGGCCGGTCACTTCGTGCGGGACCACCCGGATCCAATGCACCTTGTCGCCGAGCATCCAGTGCTGCAATGGCAGGGCCGCCAGCCGGCACAGCTCGTCGCGGTCGCGGACCTCGACGGCGCGTCCCTTGACGAGCACACTCCAACCCGAGGCGTCATCGAGATCGAAGCCGTCGGCTTCGAAGCACACCGCCGGGCTGCGGGTCAGGCCCCGGAGCTTGGCGCCGGGATCGGTCCGGAAGACGATCGACGGCCCGTCGACCGTGTGGTTCACCGGGTAGACCTCCGGCGCGCTGTCATTGAGCACACCGATCCTGCCCACCGGCGTAGCGGCGAGCAGCTCCCAGCACCGGTCGGGGCGGAGGTGCTCGAGCCAGGTCCTGCCGTCGATCACAGCCATGGCGGCACCTCCTCCTCGGGTACAGGCCCATGCTGCGCCGGGGCGCCCGGTCACGACAGGGGCGAAGGTCCCCGATCGCGGCCGGCCCGCGGGATGCCGGCGGGAGCGGCCGCGTGTGACGGGGCCAGTCCCAGGCGGCGGCCATGAAACGACGGAGCGTCTCTCCGGGATCCGCGCCCGCGTCGACGCGGACGACGACGAGGTTCATAACCGACGCCAGCGGCGCCTCGGTCGGGCCCGGCCGGCTAGGCGCCGACAGCGGGCGTCACCGCCTCCCGGTGGCCGAACAGCACCTGGCCGGTGATGGGGCGGATGAGGCGGGCCAGGTCGCCGCTGAGGTCCACGACGAGGTCGTCCATCGTCACCATCCCGACCAATCGCCCGTCGCTCACCAGCGGCAGTCGCCGGATCGGGTGTGCCTCGAACACGCCGAGCGCGGCGCGCAGGTCGGCGTCCGGGGCCAGGGTGACCAGATCGGTCGTCATGACCGCGTCGACGCGAGCATCGGGGCTGAGCCGGCGGGCGAGCGCCCGCACGACGAGGTCCCGGTCGGTCACGATGCCGACGGGGCGACCGTCGTGCTCGCACACGACGAGGGCACCGACCGCCAAGCGGTCCATGGTGGCGGCCGCCTCGGTGATCGTGTGATCGGCACCGATGGTCGCGGGTTGCCTGCGGGCTGCTTCTATGGCGCGCATGCCGCACCTCCCTGTGGGTGGACATCCCCCAGGCGATCGGCCTGATGGTCGGCGACGAGTCGTGCCACGGTCGGGACCTCGACCGGCGGCCGGTCGAGGACCTTGCCGCCGAGGAGGTCCACCTGCCGATGCCCCAGTCCGGCCGATGCGCACGTCGCGACGCTCACACCCGCATGGTGAACCGCAGGCCCCTCGCCACCAGGGCCGAACGTCCCGGCGGTGGGCTCGCCCCGCCGGGATCAGCGCACTATGCCGTCGACCTCCGCATCGTCCGACACATAGGCCCCGAGCAGGTCCCGGGCCGACACGATGCCGACGAGCTGACCGTCGCGCTCCACCAGCACGTGGCGGACGTAGCGCTCCATCATCATCTCGGCGACCTCTGCCACCGTGGCCGTGGCGTCGCACCAGATGAGGCCGCGCGGTGCCACGGCGTCCACGGATGTCGTCCCGGGATCCCGTCCCTGCGCCACCACCCGGAGGAGGTCGCGCTCGGTCAGGATCCCCACCGGATCGCCGCGCGTGCCCACCACGAGCGCGCCGACACCTGCTGCCACCAGTGCTTCGGCCGCCTCGTGAAGCGTGGCGCCCGGGTCGATCCGGGCGACCGGCGCGGCGGAGAAGATCGCGACCGGCATGGAC
>JBKPRV010000467.1:0-14497 GCA_046734715.1 Actinomycetota bacterium
TGTAAGCCGCGATGCCACCCGACACCCCCAGGACGATGCGTCGCCCCTCGAGCATGTGTGGCCCTGGGCCGGAGGCCCTACTCGCCCTCGCTCGGTGCGGCGGCCGCCTCGGCCTCGGCCTGCTCGCTGGGGCGCACCATCACGATCTTGTCGCCGGCGATCTCCTCGAAGGCGATCGACAGCGGCTTGCGGGCCACCGAGGTGACCTGAGGCGGCACTATCGCGCCCAAGCCCTCGCCCAGCTGGTTGAAGTAGGCGTTGATCTGGCGGGCGCGCATGGCGCTCAGCGTGACCAGGGAGAACTTGGACCCGGCGCGGTCGAACAGCTCTTCGATCGAGGGGTTCATCATCGTGTCTTGGCGGGAGGCCATGGGGGCGCGCACCTCGTGCAGCGGTTGCGAAGTCGACTGACAAGGCTACAGCCCGCGCGCCGCGGACTGTGAAATCCCCGTGCGCAGCTCAGTGATCTCCCGGCGCACGTTCTCAGAGGAGCTTGAGCGCCGTCTCCACGATGCGGTCGGCGAGCTCGACCGGCCCCAGGGCCCCGGAGTCGAGCACGACGTCGTAGATCGACAGGTCCTCCAGGTCGAGGCCGTACAGCGCCAGGTAGCGGGCCCGCTCGACCTGCTGGCGCTCGTCGTTCTCGGCCCGGGCCCGGGCCACGGTCACGCCCTCGCGCGCCGCGACCCGCCGGGCGCGTATGTCGGGATCGCAGTCGATCCAGGCGCGGGCCGCGAGCAGACCCTCGTTCCGGGCGATCCAGCCCGCCAGGCGGGACTCGATCACGACATCGCCCTGGCGCGCCCGATCGGCCAGGCGCCCGTCGAGCTCGGCGTCGACCTCGGGGTTGTCAGTGGCGTAGCGACCGAACGCGCCGAGCGAGAGGCCCCGCTCGGCCGCCATGGACCGGAACACCGCGCCGCCCGGGACGAGCGCGAGCTCGAGCCGGGCGGCAACGTGTTCGGCGGCAGTGGTGGTGCCCGACCCGGGCGGGCCGGAAACCGTGATCAACAAGTGGAGGCGAGCGCGCTCAGCCCGAGAAGGCTTCGAGCAGCGACTTGCGTTGCTGGTCGCCCAGACCCCGGACACGCCGGCTGTCGGCGATGCCGATCTCCTCCATCGCCCGGCGAGCGCGCACCTTGCCCACACCCGGGAGCGATTCGAGGACGGCGAGCACCTTCATCTTGCCGACCATGTCACTGGTCTGCGCCTGGTCGAGGAGATCGCTCAGGGTGAGCGACCCCATCTTCAGCTTCTCCTTCAGCTCGGCCCGGGCGCGGCGTGCCTCGGCGGCCTTCGCCAGTGCTGCTTCGCGCTGCTCAGGAGTCAATTGCGGTGGCTGCGGCATGGCGCGCACCCTAGCGCGCGCTCACGCAGGGTTCGTGACACTCGGCTCGCGAACGTCGATCAGGCCAGTGACGCGACCAGGGCACGCGCGGCGGCGACGGGGCTCTCGGCGCGGGTGATGGGGCGGCCGACGACCAGAAGGTCGGCCCCCGCCGCGACGGCTTGGCGGGGCGTGGCGACCCGGCCCTGGTCGTCCGCGGGGGCGCCTTCGGGGCGGATGCCGGGGGTGGCGAGGAGGGCGCGGGGCGCCAGGGTGCGGACGGTCGCGATGTCGCGGGCGGCGCAGACGAAGCCGGTGCACCCGCCCTCCAGGCCGGTGGTGACGCGCTGGTGCAGCACGTGGGTCGAGGCCTCGGCCTCGCTGGTGAGGACGGTGACGCCCAGCGGCACGGGCTCGGCCGCCTCGGCGCCGGCCGCGCCTTCGCGCAGGCCCTCGACGCCGGCGCGGACCATGGCGCTGCCGCCGGCCGTGTGGAGCGTGAGGTAGCGGGCGCCGAGGGCGCCGATCACCCGGGCGGCGCGGCCGACCGTGTTGGGGATGTCGTGCAGCTTGAGGTCGGCGAACACGTCCACGCCGAGATCGGCGACGGTGGTGATGGCCTCGGGGCCGGCGGCGCTGTACAGCTCGAGGCCCACCTTCATCGTGCCGAACCACGGGACCAGCTCGCGAGCCAGGCGCAGGGCGGGGATGAGGTCGTCGAAGTCGAGCGCCAGTGCCAGGCGGCTGCGCACCTCCTCCGGTGCGCCTTCGGTCTCGTCGTCAGCCATGCACGTCTCCGATCGTGTCCTCCAAGCGCGCCACGCCCTGGCGTCGCGCCCATGCCTGCAACTCGTCGAGCACCCGCCCGGGGGCCCGGGGATCGGCGAACGTGGCCGTGCCCACCTGGACTGCGGTGGCGCCCGCCAGCATCATCTCTGCCGCGTCGACGCCCCGGGCGATGCCGCCCACCCCGACCACGGGAACGGCCGGCAAGGCTCGGTGCACATCGAACACCGCCCGCACCGCGAGGGGGTGGATGGCCGGCCCCGAGACGCCGCCGCCGGCGGGGCCGGACCCCAGGCGGAAGCGCCGCGTCTCGGGGTCGATGGCCATGCCCATCACCGTGTTGACCAGCGTGACCGCCTCGGCGCCCGCGGCGTGGGCCGCGCCCGCCACCTCCACCAGGTTGGGGGCGTTGGGGCTGAGCTTGGCCCAACGGGGGCGGCCGCACGCCTCGGTGGTGGCGATGACGTCGGCGGTGGCCGAGGGCGAATGGGCGAAGAGGTCGCGGCCCGCCTCCGTGTTGGGGCACGACAGGTTGACCTCGACCGCGACCACCCCGGCGGCGGCGTCGGCCAGCAACTCGGCGGCCCGCCGGTACTCGTCCGCGCTGCGCCCCCAGATCGACGCCACGACCCGGGCGCCGGTGGCGAGCAGCGGGCCCACGTCCTCGTCCAGCCACGCCTTCACGCCCGGGCCTTGCAGCCCGACCGAGTTGATCATCCCCGCGGTCGTCTCGTGGACCCGCAGCGGCGGGTTGCCGGGCCACGGATCGGCGTGCAGCGACTTGACCACCACTGCGCCCAGGGCGCCGAGGTCGAGGTAGGGCGCCAGCTCGGCGCCGTGGCCCGCGGTGCCCGAGGCGGTCATCACCGGGTTGGGCAGCCGCACCGACCCGACGGTGACCGCCATGTCGACCGGGCGCGCCGCGGCGCGGCTCACTGGCGCACCCTTCGGGCTGCGCGCAATGAGCGCTCGGCCCCCGGGGCCGAGTAGGGCACTGTGTTTCTGGTTCGCTCGACAAGCTCGCTCACGGCTCGTGGTACTCCTGCAGCGTGCGCACCCGTAGCTCGTGGCGGGACCGGTCGAGGCTGGACTCGGCGGCGGCCAGTGCCGCGGCCGCGGTGGTCAGGCACGGGATGCGGTGCACGTTGGCCGCCCGGCGGATGTAAGCGCCGTCGGCCCGGGCGCCCCGGCCCCGGGGGCTGTTGACCACCAGCGCGATCTTCCCGCCGGCGATGAGGTCGACCGCGGTCGGCCGCCCGTCCGCGTCGGGGGCGGTCGGCTCGTCCTCGCTCATGACCTTGGCCACCCGCTGGGCCACCGGGATGTGGTGGCGCTCCAAGTAGTCGGCGGTGCCGTCGGTGGCGGCCAGGGCGAAGCCGAGGTCGACGAGGCGGGCCGCGGCCCGCACGCCCGCCGGCTTGTCCCGGTCGGCCAGCGAGACGAACACCATGCCCTCGTCCGGCAGGCGGTCGCCGGCCGAGATCTGGGCCTTGCCGAAGGCCAGGCCGAAGGTCCGGTCGATGCCCATCACCTCGCCGGTGGAGCGCATCTCCGGGCCGAGGATCGTGTCGACGTCGGGGAAGCGGTTGAACGGCAGCACCGCCTCCTTGACCGCGATGTGGCCGCCCACCGGGGGCCGCAGCAGGCCCTCCTCCCGCAGCTCGGCCAGCGTGGCGCGCAGCATCACCCGGGCCGCCACCTTGACCAGCGGGACACCGGTGGCCTTGGCCACGAACGGCACCGTGCGCGAGGCCCGCGGGTTGGCCTCGATGACGAACACCTGGCCCTGTTTCACGGCGTACTGGACGTTCAGCAGGCCCCGCACGTCCAGGGCGTCCGCCAGCCGGTGGGTGTAGTCCTCAATCACCGCCACGGTGTCCTCGGACAGCGAGTAGGGCGGGATCGAACAGGCCGAGTCGCCCGAGTGGACCCCGGCCTCCTCCACGTGCTCCATCACCGCGCCGATCAGCACCTCGCCCGTGTGGTCGCGCAGGGCGTCCACGTCGACCTCGGTGGCGTCCTCCAGGAACCGGTCGACGAGCACCGGTCGGGAGGCGGACAGCCCGCCCTCGCGGCCCAGGCTGCCGAAGCTGGCCAGCTCGGCCATGGCCCGGCGCAGGCCCTCGCCGTCGTAGACGATCTCCATGGCCCGCCCGCCCAGCACGTAGCTCGGGCGCAGCAGGGCGGGATAGCCGATGCGCTCCACGATGGCGAGCGCCTCGTCCAGCGTGGTGGCGGTGCCGCCTGCGGGCTGCGGGATCTCCAGGCGGGCACACAGCGCGTTCCACTGCTCGCGGTCCTCGGCCAGGTCGATGGAGGCGGGCGAGGTGCCGAGCACCAGGCCCTCGGGCAGCGAGCCGGCCAGCTTGAGCGGGGTCTGGCCGCCGAGGGCCACGACCACCCCCACCAGGTCGCCGGCGGCCTGCTCGGCCTCCACCACGTTGAGGGCGTCTTCCAGCGTGAGCGGCTCGAAGTAGAGCCGGTCGGAGGTGTCGTAGTCGGTCGAGACCGTCTCCGGGTTGCAGTTGAGCATCACGGTCTCGTAGCCGTCCTCGGCCAGGGCGAAGCTGGCGTGGACGCAGCAGTAGTCGAACTCGATGCCCTGGCCGATGCGGTTGGGCCCCGAGCCCAGGATCAGCACCTTCTGGCGCCCGCTGGGGACCACCTCGTCCTCGTCCTCGTAGGTCGAGTAGTGGTACGGCGTCGAGGCCTCGAACTCGGCCCCGCAGGTGTCCACGGTCTTGAACGTGGGCCGCACGCCGGCGGCCAGCCGGGCGGCCCGCACCGCCGCCTCGTCCTCGCCCCACAGCCAGGCCAGCTGGGCGTCGGCGAAGCCGAGCTGCTTGGCCCGGCGCCAGTTCCGCCGGCCCATGCCGGTGAGGCCCAGGCTGCTCAGGTGCGCCCGCTCCTCCACGATGCGGGCCATCTGGTCGAGGAACCAGGGGTCGACCTTGGTCGACGCGGCCAGGTCGTCGACGGTGATCCCCCGCCGCAGCGCCGCCTCCAGCTGGAACGGCCGGTCGGGCGTGCCCACCGAGGCCCGGGCGACCAGCTCGGTGTCGTCCAGGTCGTCGAGGGCGGCCTCGGCCGCATCGCAGTTGAGCCCGGCCCGGCCGTGCTCGAGGCTGCGCAGCGCCTTCTGGAGCGACTCGGGGAAGGTCCGGCCGATGGCCATGGCCTCCCCCACCGACTGCATGGACGTGCCCAGCACCCCCGGGCTGCCGGGGAACTTCTCGAAGGCCCAGCGCGGCACCTTGGTGACCACGTAGTCGATGGTGGGCTCGAAGCTGGCCGGCGTCTTGCGGGTGATGTCGTTGGGGATCTCGTCGAGCGTGTAGCCCACGGCGAGCTTGGCCGCGATCTTGGCGATGGGGAACCCGGTGGCCTTGGAGGCCAGGGCCGAGGACCGGCTCACCCGCGGGTTCATCTCGATGATGACCATGTCCCCGTTGGCGGGGTCGAGGGCGAACTGCACGTTGGACCCGCCCGTCTCCACGCCCACGCGCCGGATGCAGGCGAAGGCCGCATCCCGCATGGCCTGGTACTCGACGTCGGTGAGCGTCTGGGCCGGCGCCACCGTGATCGAGTCGCCGGTGTGCACGCCCATCGGGTCGAGGTTCTCGATCGAGCAGATGACCACGCAGTTGTCGGCGCGGTCCCGCATGACCTCGAGCTCGTACTCCTTCCAGCCCGCGATCGAGCGCTCGATCAGGATCTCGCTGATGGGGCTGGCGGCCAGGCCGGCGGCGGCCAGGCGGGTGAACTGCTCGGGGGTGGTGGCGATGCCGGTGCCCTTGCCGCCGAGGATGAAGGCGGGCCGGATCACCACCGGCAGCCCGATGTGCTCCACCGCGGCCTGGGCCTCGTCCAGGCTGTGGGCGGTGGCCGACGGCGGGACGCTGAGCCCGATGCCCTGCATCGCCTCCTTGAACCGCTCGCGGTCCTCCGCGGTGGCGATGGCCTCGGCGTTGGCGCCGATCAGCTCGGGGGTGCCGGGCACGCCCACCGCTTTGGCGTCGACGAGTTCCATGGCCAGGTTGAGGGCGGTCTGGCCCCCGAGGGTGGGCAGCACCGCGTCGGGCCGCTCCCGCTCGATGATCGAGGCGAGGTGGTCGGCGTCGAGCGGCTCCACGTAGGTGGCGTGGGCGAAGTCGGGGTCGGTCATGATCGTGGCCGGGTTGGAGTTGGCCAGGATCACCCGGTAGCCCTCGGCCTTCAGCACCTTGCAGGCCTGGGTGCCGGAGTAGTCGAACTCGCAGGCCTGGCCGATCACGATGGGCCCGGCCCCGATGAGCAGGATGGACTCGATGTCGTGGCGCCGGGGCAATCAGGTCCCCCGGCTCTCGTCGACGAGGGCGGCGAAGTCCTCGAACAGGTAGGCCGCGTCGTGCGGCCCCGGTCCCGCCTCGGGGTGGTACTGCACGCCGAAGGCCCGCAGGCCCGGCGCCCGGATGCCCTCCACCACGCCGTCGTTCAGGTTCACGTGGGTGACCTCGACGTCGGGGCCGAGGGTGCCCTCGGACACGGCGTAGTTGTGGTTCTGGCTGGTGATCTCCACCCGCCCGCTGCTCAGCCGGCGCACGGGGTGGTTGCCGCCGTGGTGCCCGAAGGCCAGCTTGTGGGTGGTGGCGCCCAGGGCGGTGCCGAGCAGCTGGTGGCCGAGGCAGATGCCGAACAGCGGCACCTCGCCCAGCAGGCCGCGGATGGCGTCGACGGCATAGCCGACGGCCGCGGGGTCGCCCGGGCCGTTGGACAGGAACACGCCGTCGGGCGCACGGGCCAGCACCTCGGAGGCGGGGGTGGACGCGGGCACGACCGTGATCTCCCCCAGCCCGGACAGGTGGCGGAGGATCGTGCGCTTGATGCCGAAGTCGTAGGCCACCAGACGCCGGTCCCCGGCGCGGGCGGCTGCGGTGTACGGCTCGGAGCAGGTCACGGTGGCCACCAGGTCGATGCCGTCGGTGCCGGGCTCGGCCACCGCCGCGGCCTTCAGGGTGACGTCGTCCGCCGTCCCGAAGGCGCCGGGCAGGGCGCCCGCGTCCCGGATGTGGCGGGTGAGGCGCCGGGTGTCGATGGCGGCGATGCCGGGCACGCCGTGGTGGCGCAGGTAGGCGTCGAGGTCGCCGGTGGCGCGCCAGTTGGAGCGGCGGCGGGCCAGGTCCCGCACCACCACACCCCGGGCGAAGGGCCGGCGGCTCTCGTCGTCGTCCGGGTTGACCCCGTAGTTGCCGATGTGGGGGTAGGTGAACGTGATGATCTGGCCGGCGTAGCTGGGGTCCGACAGGACCTCCTGGTAGCCCGACAGGACGGTGTTGAACACCACCTCGCCCGTGGCGACGCCGCCGGGTGCGTCGGCCCCGATCAGCTCGCCCTCGAACGTCGTGCCGTCCGCCAGCACCAGCAGCCCTTCCCTGACGCTCATGGTCCTCCCCGCTGCATGAACATGCAGCCTAGTGCATTGACTCTCACCGCTGGCATTCCGCGTCGATGACCACGGCCTCGCCGCCCACCAGCGTGTGGCGGACCCGGCCGGTCAGCGTCATGCCCGCATACGGGCTGTTGCGGCTGCGGGAGGCCAGGCGCTCGGGCTCGACGGTCCAGCTGGCCGACGGGTCGATCACGCACAGGTTGGCCGGGCGCCCTTCGGCGATCGGCCCGCCGTGCGTGTCCTCGATGCCGAGGATGCCCGCCGGGCGCCACGACAGCAGGGCCAGGAGCTCGGGCAGCGGCAGCTCCAGGTGGGTCAGGGCCACGGCCAGGGCCGTCTCCAGGCCCAGCATCCCGGGCGGGGCCTCGTCGAAGGGCTGCTCCTTGGTCTCGGGCGCGTGGGGGGCGTGGTCGGTGGCGATGCAGTCGATGGTCCCGTCCGCCAGGCCCGCCCGTACGGCCGTCACGTCCTCGGCCGTCCGCAGGGGCGGGTTGACCTTGAACACCGGGTCGTAGGAGGCGCACAGCTCGTCGGTCAGCGCCAGGTGGTGGGGCGTGGCCTCACAGGTCACGGCCAGCCCCTCCGCCTTGGCCGCCGCCACCAGCGCCACCGAGCGGCGGGTGGAGAGGTGCTGGAAGTGGACGCGGCCGCCGGTGAGCCGCGCCAGCGCGATGTCGCGCATGACCATGACCTCCTCGGCCTCCGCGGGCTGGCCGGGCAGGCCGAGACGGGCCGACACCGCGCCCTCGTTCATGGCGCCGCCCGCGGCCAGCACGTCGTCCTCGCAGTGCTGGGCCAGCACCACCCCGAGGCCCCGGGCGTATTCCAGCGCCCGGCGCATGAGCCGGCCATCCTGCACGCCGGTCCCGTCGTCGGTGAAGAACCGCACGCCCAGCGCGGCCAGCTCGGCCATCGGTGCCAGCTGCGTCCCCGCCCGGCCCACGGTGATGGCGCCCGAGGTGTAGACGTCGCAGCAGGCGTCCCGGCCCAGGTCCAGCACCTCGCGGGCCACGCCGGCCGAGTCGATGGCGGGCGTGGTGTTGGGCATCGCCAGCACCGCGGTGAACCCGCCCAGCACCGCGGCCCGGGCGCCGGTCTCGACCGTCTCGGCCTCCTCCTTGCCCGGCTGGCGCAGGTGGGTGTGCAGGTCGACCAGGCCGGGCGCCACCACGCAGCCGCCCGCGTCCAGGCTGATGTCGGCGGCCAGGTCGTCGCCGACCGCGGCGATGCGGCCGTCCTCCACCAGCACGTCGGCCCGGCGGGAGCCGCTGGCGTCGACCACCTCGCCGCCCCGGATGACGATCGACTTCACGGCTTCACCCCCAGGTCCCGACCCGAGCCGAGCAGGTCGAACAGCACGGCCATGCGCACCGCGACCCCGTTGCGCACCTGGTCGATCACGACCGAGCGGGGCAGCTCGGCCACGTCGGCCGCGATCTCCACGCCCCGGTTCATGGGCCCGGGGTGCATCACGATGGCCTTGTCGCCGAGCAGGTCCACTCGCCGGCGGGTCAGCCCGTAGCAGGCGGTGTACTCCCGCAGCGACGGGACCAGCGCCTCGGTCATCCGCTCCTGCTGCATGCGCAGCAGGTAGACGGCGTCGACGTCGCCCAGGACGGCGTCGAGGTGGTGGCTGACCCTGACCGGCCAGCCCTCGGTGCTGGGCGGCAGCAGCGTGGGGGGCGCCACCAGCGTGACCTCGGCGCCCATGGTGGTGAAGGCCCAGGCGTCGCTGCGGGCCACCCGGCTGTGCTTGACGTCGCCCACGATGGCAATGTGACGGCCGTCGAGGCCGCCCAGGTGCTCACGGATCGTGTAGCAGTCGAGCAGCGCCTGCGTGGGGTGCTCGTGCCAGCCGTCGCCCGCGTTGACCACGCTGGCCGACACCCAACGGGCGATCTGGTGGGGCACGCCCGCCGAGCGGTGGCGGACCACGATGCAGTCGACGCCCATGGCCTCGATGGTCTCGACCGTGTCCCGCAGGGACTCGCCCTTGCGCACCGAGGACGTCGACACCGAGAAGCTCAGGGTGTCGGCAGAGAGGCGCTTGGCCGCCTGCTCGAAGCTGAGGCGGGTGCGGGTCGAGTCCTCGTAGAACAGCCAGGTCACCGTGCGGCCCTGGAGGGCCGGCACCTTGGGCATCCGGCGGCGACCGACCTCGGCGAAGCTGTCGGTGAGGGTGAGCAGGCGGTCGATGTCCTCGGCCGGCAGGTCGGCCACGCCTAGCAGGTGCTTCATCGACCCTCCTTGCGGAGCTCGCCCAGCTCGACCCCCTCGAGCGTGGCGTTGACCATCTCGTCACGCCGGGTGGGCAGGTTCTTGCCCACGTAATCGGCCCGGATGGGTAGCTCGCGATGGCCCCGGTCGACCATCACCGCCAGCTGGACCGATCGGGGGCGGCCGTAGGTGTGCACCGCGTCGAGGGCCGCCCGGATGGTCCGGCCGGTGTACAGCACGTCGTCCACCAGCACCACCACCTGGCCGGTGAGGTCGGTGGGGATCTCGGTCACCGCGGTCGGCAGCACCGGGCGCAGCCCGATGTCATCGCGGTGGAAGGCCACGTCCAGCGTGCCCTGGGGCGGCGCCTCACCGTTGATCTTGGCGAGGGCCTCGGCCAGCCCGGCGGCGAAGGCGACCCCGCCGGTCTGAAGCCCGATGAGGACCACGTCCTCCAGCCCGTGGTTGTGCTCGACGATCTCGTGCGCCATGCGCCAGAGCGCCCGGCGGACGTCGTCGGCGTCGAGCACCTGGGTGCGGGCAACGAAAACGCCCCCGAACGGGGGCGTGATTCGGCGTTCTCGTTCTGCCAATCGGGGACCTCCCCATCTCTCTGTCCGTCTGGAGCTCGCCGGCTCCGCTTCACGGTCAGGACCGCAGGGTAGCAGCGAGTGACCACACCTCCGTGCCACCGGCCGATCCGAGGTGGGTCAGGCCGGCGGCGGCGGCCACCCGGGCCGAGGCGGTGTTGCCCGGATCGATGCGGGCCCACACCTGGAGCAGGGCGCACGGGGGGCCGAGGGCCCACGTCGCGAGCAGGCGGACGGCTGCGCTGGCCAGGCCCTGACCGCGGTGCTCGGGCGCGAGCCACCAGCCGATCTCGGCGCGGCGGCGCGCCGGATCGAAGTTGCGCAGGCCCACCTCGCCGAGGACGGTGTCCTCGTCCCCGAAGGGAGCGACGACGAGGTCGAGGGCGCGGTCGCCGGCCCGCCGGCCGGCCTCGCCTGCGATCCAGCGCTCGGCCACGTCCGGGGTGGTGGTGTGCGACCCGGCGGCCCGCCAGGCTGCGGCCAGCGCGGCCGCGTCGGTGGCGGTGGGGAGCCAAGGGCGGAGGACGATCCCGGACGGCCCGGCGGTGGGATCGGCCAGCGGCGGGCTCGGGAGCTCGAGCGTCAGGGCTCCTCGGCCGGGCGGACCTCGGACGCCACCGCCGCCAGCACGCCGTTCACGAAGCGCGGCGAGTCGTCGGTGCCGAAGCGGCGGGCCAGCACCACGGCCTCGTTGATGATCACGGCCGGGGTGCGGTCGGGCTCCTCGGCCAGCTCGTAGCAGCCGATGCGCAGGACGGCGCGGTCGACTGCGGCCAGCCGCTCCAGCGTCCAGCGGGGCGCCACCAGCCGGCTCAGCCGCTCGTCGATCTCGTCGCGGTGAGACTCGACGCCGCGGACCAGCTCGACCGCCAGCGGGACCGGCGCCACCGGCAGCGACGCCAGCACCTCGTCCGCGCTGACGCCCTTGGCCTCGGCCTCGTACAGCAGCTCGAGCGCCCGCTCGCGGGCGCCCCGGCGGCTCTCTACCTCGGTCGGCTCCAGGTCCCCCACGGTGGGCCGGCTCACGCCCGGGTGAGGTACTCGCCGGTGCGGGTGTCGACCTTGATGCGCTCGCCCGCGTTGACGAACAGGGGCACCTGCACCACCAGGCCGGTCTCCAGCGTGGCGGGCTTGCGGGCGCCGGACACCCGGTCGCCCTGGATGCCGGGCTCGGTGTCGGTCACGGTCAGCTCGACCGCCGCGGCCATGTCGGTGCCGATGATCTCGTCCTTGTAGAACTGCAACACCATGGTCGAGCCGTCCACGATGTAGTTGGTGGTGTCGCCGAGGGCGGACGGCCCCACGTGGGTCTGCTCGTAGGTCGAGTTGTCCATGAACACGTAGTCGTCGCCGTCGCGGTAGAGGAACTGCATGTCCTTCTTCTCCACCATGGCCTGCTCGACCCGCTCGTCGGCCCGGAAGGTGCGGTCGACCACGCCACCCGAGCGCACGTTGCGGAGCGTCGTGCGCACGAACGCCGGCCCCTTGCCCGGCTTGACGTGCTGGAAGTCGACGACCTGGAACAACCCCTCGGACAGGTCGAGGGTCATCCCCCGCTTGAGATCGTTGGTGGTGGTGGCGACCATCGGTAGGGCTCCTGCGCGCGTGATTTCGGACTAGAGGGCGGGCTCTTTGGGGGCCAGCGTCAGCGGGCGGCACCCTTCGGCGGTGACCACGACCGTGTCCTCGATGCGGACGCCTCCGTGAGCGGGAAGGTAGACGCCGGGCTCGACGGTGACGACGTGGCCGTCGGCCAGGCTACCAGCGGCCGTGACCGAAATCCGAGGCGGCTCGTGGATGTCCAGGCCCACGCCGTGGCCGGTGCCGTGGAGGAACGCCTCGTCCCAGCCCGCGTCGCGGATGACCGCGCGGCACACCTCGTGGACCGCCTGGGCCTCGACCCCGGCCCGCACCGCGGCGACGCCCGCGGCCTGCGACTCGCGCACCACCTCGAACATGCGCTGCTGGGTGCCGTCGAGGGCGCCCACCGCCAGCGTGCGGGTCATGTCCGAGTGGTAGCCGTCGACCAGGGCGCCGAAGTCGATCACCACCAGGTCACCCTCGCGGATGCGGCGGTCGCCGGCCCGGTGGTGGGGCTGGGCGCCGTTGGGGCCGGAGGCCACGATGGTCTCGAACGACGGGCCGTCGGCTCCGCGCCGGCGCATCTCCCACTCCAGGTCCAGCGCCACCTCGGCCTCGGTCGCCGCCTCCCCCAGGCGGTGCCTCACGGCGGCGAGAGCCGCGTCCGCAATCGTGCAGGCGGCCTCGATCCGGGCCACCTCGCCCGCGTCCTTGAGCTCGCGCAGGTCCTCCACCAGGCCGGTGGTGGCGACCAGCTCGGCGGCCTCGAACCAGTCGGCGTCGAAGCGGCGCTGCTGGGCCCAGGTCACGGCCTCGGCCTCGAGGCCGAGGCGGGCCAGGCCCGCGGCCGCCTTCACCAGCAGCTCCCGCTGCGCGTCGGTGGTGCGTCCGATGTGGATGTCGGCCGCGACCCCGGCCGCGGCCAGCTCGCCCGCGGCCTGGTCCCGGTAGCGGCCGTCGGTCACGAACACCAGCCCGTCCGGCGCCACCAGCAGGAGGGCCGCCGATCCGGTGAACCCGGTCAGGTAGCGGATGTTGGTCAGGTTGGTGACCAGCAGCGCGTCGCACTGGGCGGCGCCGAAGCCCGACCGCAGCCGCTCGGCGCGGGCGGCCACGTCCATGGAGGGAAGCGATGCGCGGTCGAAGGTCACCCGGATGAGGCTACGTTCGGTCCAGGAGGTCGGCTACGGCCTGGACGGCCAGCAGATAGCCCACCCCGCCCAACCCGGTGATGGTGCCCGTCGCCACCGGCGCCACCACCGAGGTGTGGCGCCACAGCTCGCGGCGCTGCGGGTTGGACAGGTGCACCTCGACCACGGGCCCGTCGAAGGCGGCCAGGGCGTCGTGGATGGCCCAGGCGTAGTGGGTGAAGGCGCCGGGGTTGATCACGATGGCCGCGCACCGGCCCCTGGCGGCGTGGATGGCCTCCACCAGCACGCCCTCGTGCTCCGACTGCACGTGCTCCACCGCCAGGCCGTGCTTGGCCGCCGCCTCGCGGACCGCATCGACGTGGTCGTCGAGCGTCTCGCGTCCGTAGATCTCCGGCTCCCTCTGGCCCAGCAGGCCCAGATTGGGCCCGTTGAGGAGCAGGAGCAGCGGCTCGGTCAAGGCCCCACCGCCCGGCGCACGCGGGTGGCCTCGTAGATCATCCGGGCCAGCGGGGCCGCGGCGTCGTCCGGGTCGACCCCGGCCACCACCTCGACCCCGTCGGGCCCGTCGAGCACGAAGGTCAGCCCGCCCACCGCCTTCTTGTCGCGGCCCATGAGCGTGAGCAGCGCCTCGGCGTCGGCGCCCTCGGGCATCGTGGCGGACAGGCCGTACTCGGCCAGGACCCGGTAGTGGTCCTCGACCCGGGCGTCGTCGATGCGGCCCAGGGTCCAGGCGAGCTGGGCGGCGTAGACCAGGCCGATCGCCACAGCCTCGCCGTGGCGCAGGTCGTAGCCGCCGGCGTTCTCCAACGCGTGGGCCAGCGTGTGGCCGTAGTTGAGGATGGCCCGGCCCCGGCGCTCGGTCGGGTCCTCCCGCTCGTCGGCGGCCACCACTGCGGCCTTGATGCGGACACAGGCGGCGATGCGCTCGTCCAAGGGCAGGGAGAGCAGGTCGTAGCCGGTGAGGAAGTGGTACTTGGCCATCTCCCCCAGCCCGCTGCGGCGCTCCCGTTCGGGCAGCGAGTCGAGGGCGTCGGTGTCGCACACGACCGCCCGGGGCTGCCAGAACGCGCCCACCAGGTTCTTGCCCTCGGGCAGGTTGACCCCGGTCTTGCCCCCGATGGCGGCGTCCACCATGCCGAGCAGGGTGGTGGGCACGTGCACCACGCCCACACCCCGGTGGTAGACGGCGGCCGCGAACCCGGCCGTGTCGGTGACCACCCCGCCGCCCACGGCCAGCACCTGGTCGGCCCGGGTGAGGCCCCACTGCGCCCAGGCCCGGCACAGCTCCTCCACCGTGGCCAGCGACTTGGCCTGCTCGCCGTCGCCGATGGTGAAGACCCGGTGCTCGCGCCCGGGGTCCACCGCGAAGCCGATCCCCGCCTGGGTCACCAGCGCCACCCGCCGGGCGCTCGGGGCC
>JBKPRV010000468.1:0-10293 GCA_046734715.1 Actinomycetota bacterium
GCCTCACCCTGGCACACCGCGTGCCAGATAGAGGCACACGACAGGCCGCGCCTGCTCCACCACCTCGCCACCGCCTTCGCCGCCGCGCGGGTCGACGTGGTGGCCGCCACCATCGTCAGCCACGAGGGGAGGGCCCACGACAGCTTTCTGCTCGACGGGCGCGGTGAGACCAAGCTGGAGCTGTCCGACGAGGCCGCCATCGAGCGCTTCATCGCCGGCGGCGTCACGACGCGCCGCCGGCGCCTGCGGCGCCCGGAGTACGTCCCGGCCCGCGCCGGCTACGAGCCGTCCGGGGTGTAGTCGAGCAGGAACCCGAGCCCGCGCAGTGTGTGGATCCGTACCCCGAACGGCGTCACCCGCCGGCGCAGCCGCTTGACGACCCCGTTGAGGGCCCGCCCGTCGGCCGGCGGTTCGCCCAGCCAGGCGGCGGCCGTCAGGTCGCGGCGGGACACCAGGTCACCCGCCTGTTCCAGCAGCGCCGCAAACACCCGTGCCTCGACCGCCGGCAGTGCCGCCCACCGCCCGTCGACATGCAGGATGTCGTCGGCGTCGAGCTCGAGGGACAACGCGCGCGGCAGGACGTCACGGGCGCGGTCGCGCAAGGTCGCAACCCGGATGGCGATCTCGTCCGGGTCGGGCGGATAGCGGATCCAGTCCTCGAGCTCGTCGTACGGCGGGGGTGGCGGCAGATCGGCGTCGACGAGCAGGAGGCGGGGGCTGCGGGCGGCCGCGAGGCGCCGGCGCAGCGCCTCCTCACTTGGCCACATGACGAGCGCAACGTCGGGGACATGGTCAGGGTGCACGAGGGATCCTCCGAGAAGAAGCAGCACGGGACGCGGCACGGCGCATCCCCCGCCGTGATCTCGCGGGGTCAGGGGCGCGCCGGGAGGCTCACCGCTCGCGCGGGCGGGCCCCGCCCGGCAGGTCGTCGCCTCACCCCGGCCGCCAGCCGGGTCACCAGTTCCTCGCGCCCGGTGCCGCAGGGTATCCAGAGCACGGACAGCGTGACCGTGTCGGGCACGGCCCATGGCGCGGACGACGTTGGTCGGACGGGCGGATCGTCCAGACCGTCCTCGCCCTGGCTCACCGCGGCCAGGTGCGGCGCGCGGCTCAGGTCGGCCCACGAGTCGCTCTGGAGGAGGTTCAAGCAATCGAACGTGACGAGGGTGCCCACCGTGAGCAGCGCGACGACGGCAAGCAAACGCCGTGACCCGGTCAGCGGCAGGGTGGCTCGCCGGGGTGAGTCCTCCGTCGGTCGACAGGCCTCGTCCGCCGGCCACCGGACCGGCTCGACCGACCTGGACCGGGTCGAAGCGTCGGCCCCACCGGGGCCAGCCCACCGCATCGGGTGCACAGACTATTGACCGCCCATTACGTCAGCGTTCGGTGCTGGTTACGTCGATGGGTCAGGCTCCTGATGCATATCTGAACACCGGGCCGTATGTCAGGCATGGCGTGTCGCCGAGCGCGGCAGGTCGCTGCCCATCTGAGGTGGAAGGGTCGAGGCGGGCCTGGGGGCCGTCGAGGACGCGCTCGAGGCCGTACCATCCATCGGTCACCTCTGGCCGGCGTCAGGTCAGCCGGTGGGGCCGGCGCGCAGTTCGTAGTCGGGGTTGAGGATGGCGAGGCGGCCGTGGTGCTCGCCGGCGGTGCCGCCGGCACGCATGCGAGTACCGACGTCGATGCCGGGGATGGCGCTGCGCCCGAGGAAGACGAGGGACATGGCGCCCGTGTCGTCTTCGATGACGCATTCGAGGGTGGCGGTCCCGGCGAGGGGCTGGACGCGCAGGGTGCGGATGCGCCCTTCGATCTGCACGCGTTGGCGCCACGCGACCTCTCCGATCGGCACCGTGCCGTTGGGCCTGCACACCGGCCGCCCGACGGGACCGTGAGCGGACCCGGCGGACATGGGGGCCGGGCGGGGCACGGTGGCGATCGCGGCGACGGCGGCGGGTGCGACGGTCGGGCCGGCTGCTCGGGCCTCGGTGCGGGAGATGAAGTGGAACGGGACCGTCGTGACGTTGGCATGCGGCAGCCGGGACACGGCCCGCTCGATGGAGTCCGCGGTCTGGTCGTGGAGGATGCGGTGCCAGACGCCGCTGTACTTGCGGTCGGGCAACAGGACGCTGACCTCGGTTTGGCCGTCGGCGAGATCGCGGGCCACCAGTTCGACAGCCGCTCGCGACAGCCGGCGATCGGGGCAATCGGCCAGGTCCAGGGCGATGCGGGACATGCCGTGGTCGACCCAGGCCTGGGCCAGCTCGCGGGCTCGCTGGTGGTCGAGGGTGAAGTGCACGGCCCGCAGATCGTCGGGCATGAGCGTGCGGGCGTACTGGATGGCCCGGGCCGCGGCCAGGTCGAGGCGGTCGATGAACACGAGCACGACGTGGCGCCGCAGGATGGGCGCGGCGACGGCCTCGGGCACGTTGTACTCGAGCTGGTCGGCCTCGGTCTCGTACTGGCGGGACAGCCGCACGAGGAACAGCACCATGAGCGGGACGAGGCCCACGATGACCCAGGCGCCGTGGGTGAACTTGGTGATGGCGATGACGATGTCGACCACCAGGGTCATCACCGCGCCGACACCGTTGATCACCAACCCGCCGCGCCAGCCCGGCTCGCGTTCCCGCAGATGGTGGCGGGCCATGCCGGCCTGGGAGAGCGTGAACGAGGTGAAGACGCCGATGGCGTAGAGGGGGATGAGCCGATCGACCTTGGCTCCGGTGACGACTACGAGGAGGATGGCGAACCCGGACAGGAAGAGGATGCCGTTGGAGAAGACCAGGCGGTGCCCTCGCTTGGTGAGCTGGCGGGGCATGAAGTTGTCGCCGGCGTGGAAGCTGGCCAGCCGGGGGAAGTCGGCGAAGCTGGTGTTGGCCGCCAGCACGAGGATGAGCATGGTGCCGGCCTGCAGCGAGTAGAACAGCGCCCGACCTGCCGGACTGGCGCCGTAGACGAGGTCCCCGATCTGGGAGATCACCGTGGGCGTGCCCTCCTCGAAGGGGGCCACCTTCAGGTGGGCGCCGAGTATCGACAGGCCGAGGAACATGGCGCCCAGCAGGCTGCCCATGATCACCAGCGTCGTGCGCGCGTTGCGCCAGGCCGGCTGGCGGAACGCGGGGACGCCGTTGGAGATGGCCTCGACGCCGGTCACCGCCGCGCCGCCGGAGGCGAAGGCGTGCAGGACCACGAACAGCGAGGCGCCCATGAGCAGGCCGCTGCCGCTGCTGCCGAACTCGACCAGGCCCTTCTGCGTGTGCTCGGCCACGGGCAGGTCGCCGGAGGCCATGCGGGTGAGACCCAGGCCCAGCAGCACCACCATGTTCGCGCGGAAGACGTAGGTGGGGGTGGCGAAGAGCCGCCCCGACTCCTTGACGCCGCGCAGGTTGCCGAAGGCGATCAGACAGATGAACGCCACCGAGAGCGGCACGGTGAAGGGCGTGAGCCCGGCGAAGGCCGAGGCCAGGGCGGCGACGCCCGCAGCCACCGACACGGCCACGGTGAGGACATAGTCGGTCAGGAGTGCGACCCCGGCGACCTGGGCGGGCAGGATGCCGAAGTTGTCGCGGGTGACCATGTAGGCGCCGCCGGCCGTCGGGTAGGCCTTGATGGTCTGGCGGTACGACAGGATCAGCACCGCGAGCACCGCCAGCATCGCCACCGTGAGGGGCACGACCAGCGAGAACGCGGCCACGCCCACCGCGGGGACGAGCACCCGCAGGATCTCCTCCGTCGCGTAGGCAGACGACGACAGGTTGTCGGACGCGAACACCGCGAGCGCCGTCGGCTTGCCGAGACGCTCCTCGTCGAGCTGCTCGGTGTGCAGCGGCGGACCGAGCAGACGTCGCTTCATCCGGTAGCCGACCGTGTCGGGGGGCACCTCGATGCCTGGTGCGGCCGGCACTGGTGCGGGGCCACCCCGCGGTGTGATGGCACCGGGGGCTCGTGTGACGGTGGCTGACATCGAAGGGGCGCGATCCTTTGAGACGGCAAACGCTCGTGCCGCTCCCAATCAACGCCGCCGGCGGTGAGCATGCTGTTAAGAAGTCGCGGCCGGGTGTTAAGAAGAGGTGAAGGTCAACCCGGGAGCCGGGCGCCCGAGATCGGCGGCCGCTGGACCGCCCTGAAGCCCTTTGGAACATTTCCGCGACTGGCCGAGAGGTGGGCGGTGACGCACAAGACCATGGCGCGGCGTGCCGTCGTGGTGGGCAGCGGAGTGGCGGGGCTCTTCGCCGCTCGAGTTCTGTCCGATCACTTCGATGAGGTCGTTCTCCTCGACCGGGACGATGTCCCGGACTCGCCGCGGGCTCGCGACGGCGTCCCTCAGGGGCGGCACTTCCATGCGCTGCTCCCCGGTGGGCTCAACATCGCCAGCGAGCTCTTCCCGGGGTTTCGCGATGATCTCCAGGCCGCGGGAGCCGTTCGTTGCGTCGCTGGTCAGGACTTCTTCGCGTACCGGCCCGAGGGCAAGTCGTACGCCCTCGCGGTGTACCAGCCCGAGCCCAGGCCCTTCGGGATCCTCTATTTCATGTCGCGTTCGCTGCTCGAGCACTGCCTGCGGCGGCGCGTGCAGGAGCTGCCGAACGTGGAGCCCCGCTACCGCTCGCTGGTGCGTGAGGCCCTCACGGACGAAGGGCGGGTGACCGGTGTCGTCATCGATCGAGGCGAGCGAGTGACGGCCGACCTCGTCGTCGACGCCACGGGGAGAAACGCACGAACGCTCTCCTGGCTCACCAAGCTAGGTTTCGACACGCCCCCCGAGTCCGTCGTGAACTGCGACTTCGCGTACGCCAGTGCGATCGTGTGCCCATCCGATCCCGCCGCACTCGGTGGCGCAGGGTTCTTCGTCCTGCCCGAACCCAACGGCGACTACAGCACTCGGGGTGCGTACGTGGTGCGAGTCGAAGGGGACAACTGGCTGGCCGGTCTGGGAGGCCGCTTCGGGGACTACCCCCCGACGGACGTCGGGGCCTGGCGGGAGTTCGGACGGACCCTCGCCTCTCCCGTCTGGGACGAAGTCCTGGCCACGACCGAGCTGTTGACAGAGCCTGCCGGCTTCAGGTTCCCCCGGTCAGTACGCCGTCACTTCGAGCGCCTCGACCGGTTCCCGGACGGATTGGTCCCCTTGGGTGACTCGATCTGTCACTTCAACCCCGTTTACGGCCAGGGCATGTCGGCGGCCGCCTGTCAGGCTCGGGCGCTGGGTGAAGTGCTCGCCCGGAGGTCCCAGCGGTCACAGGATCTCACCGGGCTCGCGCTCGAGTTCTTTCCCGAGGCGTTCGAGGTGACCCGCACTCCCTGGGCACTCGCCGCCGCCCTCGACTTCCAAGACGGTCGGACCACTGGCGACTTCCCGGTGGAGGAGATGCAGAGCCTCGCCATGCTCCAACTTGCGACGGCGCGCGCCGGCACCGATCCCGAAGCCGAGCAGCTCACCACCGACATCTTCACGTTGGCGCGCCCGCTCTCCGCGCTGCACGAGCCACCCTGGCCCGAACGACTCGCCCAGAGCGCCGAGCAACCCGATCCCACGTAGGCATCCCTGGATCGGTATCGGCGCTCGTGGAGCCACAAGCTCGACGCCCTCGAGGGACACATGGACTCGACGGAGGGGACGACATGAAGGACTTGGCACTCTGCTACGGAGATGACCCACCGATAGCTTGAACCCCGCTCCCGCGTGGCGGACGAGTGCAGAGGAGGCGATGACGCCCATGGAACCCCGTGACCTGCTCGACCCCGACGTCGCCGCCGGGGTGGCGCACATGCCGGACGCTGCGCTGGACACCGCCATGCTGGGCGCCATCCGCTCGTTCAGCCTGGAGGTGCCGCTGTCCGACGCGGTGACCCGCACGGACCACCTCGTGCCCGGCGAGCCGGAGGTGCCGGTGCGGGTCCACCGGGCCCGGGGTGCCGAAGGCCCGTTCCCGTGCCTGTTCTCGATCCACGGCGGCGGCTACGTCGTCGGCTCGTACACGATGGACGACCCGCTGTTCGACACCCTGTGCCCGAAGCTCGGGCTCGTGGGGGTGTCCGTCGAGTACCGGCTGGCCCCCGATACGCCCTATCCGGGGCCGCTGGAGGACTGCTACCGGGCATTGCGCTGGACCTACGAGCACGCCGAGGCGCTGGGCATCGACGCCGCCCGCCTCGGCATCGGCGGGGCCAGCGCCGGCGGTGGGCTGGCGGCGGCGCTGACGCTGCTGGCCCGCGATCGGGGCGAGGTGCCCCTGGCGTTCCAGTACCTGGACTGCCCGATGCTGGACGACCGCCAGGTCACCGCGTCGAGCCGGCTCGCCGGACTGCCCGTGTGGAGCCGGGAGTCCAACGCGTTCGGCTGGCGGTCCTACCTCGGGGACCTGTATGGGACCGACCGGGTCCCCTACACCGCGGCGGCGGCCCGGGCCGAGGACCTGTCCGGCCTGCCCCCCGCGTTCGTGTCGGTGGGCGCGGTCGACGGCTTCCTCGACGAGGACGTCGACTACGCGCTGCGCCTCAACCACGCGGGCGTGCCCACCGAGCTGCACGTCTACCCGGGCGCCTGCCACGGCTACCAGCTGGCGGTCGGGTCCGAGATCGCCCGGCAGAGCCGGCGCGACGTCGAGGACTGGCTGGCCCGGCAGATCCGCCCCCGATGAAGGAATGCCGCCCAGCTTGACCGGCAACCGGAGCAGACCGGTCAGCCGAAGGAGAGGCCCTGGTCGAAGGTGAGCTCGCCCCACTTGGCGGCTTCCTGGGCGAGCTCGTCCACCGACCAGGCTCCGTCGGTCTTGATGGTGTCGACCACGGTGTAGGGCTGGAACAGCTGGACGGTGCCGCCGAAGACGAAGAAGACCTTGCCGCCGATGGGGCAGTCCTGGGTGGCGAGGTAGGCGACCATGGGGGAGATGTTGCCGGGGTCCATGGGGTCGAAGCCGGTCTCGGGGGCTTCGCCCATGTTGCCGAGCGGGGCGGTGAGGCGGGTGCGGGCGGCGGGGGCGATGGCGTTGGCGCGCACGCCGTAGCGCCAGAGCTCCTTCTGGCAGATCTCGGTGAAGGTGGCGATGCCGGTCTTGGCGGCGCCGTAGTTGGTCTGGCCGGGGTTGGCCAGCAGTCCCGAGGTCGATGTGGTGTTGATGACCGAGGCCTTCAGCGGGTCGCCGTCCTTGGAGCGCTGGCGCCAGTACTGGGCCGCGGCCCGGGTGGGCATGAAGTGGCCGCGCAGGTGGACCCGGATGACGGCGTCCCACTCGTCGTCGGTCATGGAGAAGACCATGCGGTCGCGCAGGATGCCGGCGTTGTTGACCAGCACGTGGAGCGCGCCGAAGGTGTCGATGGCCTGCTGGACCAGCCGGCCCGCCCCGGCGGCGTCGGCGACGTCGTCGTGGTTGGCGACGGCCTCGCCACCGATCGCCTGGATCTCGGCCACGACCTCTTCGGCCGGTGATGCGTCGGCTCCGGTGCCGTCGGGGCTGCCGCCCAGGTCGTTGACCACGACATGCGCGCCCTCACGGGCGAACAGCAGCGCGTGCTCACGGCCGATGCCGCGTCCCGCGCCGGTGATGATGGCCACGCGGCCCTCGAGTGCTCCCATCGTGATCGGGTCTCCCTTGTCGGTTCGATCGAGTGGCGGTCGGAACCCGTCTAGCACGAGGTTGGTCGGTGCCGCAGGAGTGATCGACGCCGGGAAGCCGTCGAGCTGGAGGTGGGCGCGTTCGCGGGTCTCGAGGCTTACCCTCTGGGTGACCCAGGAGCGTGATCCCAGGTGGCACCCCCTAACCCGGTCACCACCGCGCGGCAGAAGCGGACCCCCGTCGAGCACCTGACCCCGGCCGAGCGGGCCAGCCGGGGCAAGGCGGCGCGGGTCGCCGTCCCCCGTGAGCGCATTGCGGAGTTCGAGCCGGCCGCGGACCGCGCGGACCCGATCGAGCTGCTCGAGGAGCAGGCCGCCCCCCGGGTTCCGGAGCTGGTGCCCATCCGCTACGGCCGCATGCTCGTGTCCCCGTTCGCCTTCTTCCGCGGCGCGGCTCTCATCATGGCTGCCGACCTGGCGACCACGCCCGCGTCGGGGTTGACGGTGCAGGCCTGCGGCGACGCCCACATGTCCAACTTCGGGGTGTTCGACTCGCCCGAGCGCAACCTCGTGTTCGACGTCAACGACTTCGACGAGACGCTGCCCGGACCCTGGGAGTGGGACATCAAGCGCCTCGCGGCCAGCCTCGTCATCGCCGGCCGCGACCGGGGCTTCACGGCCAAGGAACGGACCGCGGTCGTCGCGGCCACGGCGGCCGGCTACCGAACCGAGCTGCAGGAGCTCGCGGGCATGCGCGAGCTCGACGTGTGGTACCGCCGCTTCGACGTCGACGCCATGCTGGCCGCGGCCAAGGCCCTCGCCCGACCGACGCGCAAGCGCACGGAGGCCATCGTGGCCAAGGCGCGGACGCACGACAGCCTCCAGGCGTTCTCCAAGCTGACCCACCTGGTGGACGGCGAGCCCCGCATCGTCAGCGATCCGCCGCTGATCGTGCCCGTCGAGGAGCTCCTGCCCGCCGCGGAGGTCGGGGCCGCCACCGAGCATCTCCACGACATCCTGCTGACCTACCGGCGCTCGCTCGAGACCGACCGGCGCCACCTCCTCGAGCAGTTCCGGATCGTCCACGTCGCCCGCAAGGTGGTCGGCGTCGGCAGCGTCGGCACCCGGGACTGGATCGTCCTGTTGCTCGGCCGGGACGACACTGATCCGCTCTTCCTGCAGGTGAAGGAGGCGGAGCCGTCGATCCTCGAGCGCTTCGGGGGCAAGAGCGCCTTCGCCAACCAGGGGGAGCGGATCGTCGCCGGCCAGCGGATCATGCAGGCGGTGAGCGACATCCTCCTCGGCTGGGAGCGGATCGAGAGCTACGACGGGCAGCGGCGCGACTTCTACATCCGCCAGCTGCGGGACGGGAAGGGCTCGATCGATCCGGACCGGATGGTGCCCGACGGAGCGTTGGATTACGGGCGGGTCTGTGCCCAGGCGCTCGCCCTGGCCCACGCCCGCTCGGGCGACCGCGTCGCCATCTCGGCGTACCTGGGCAAGAGCGCGGCTTTCGACCACGCCCTCGCCGCCTTCGCCGAGGCCTACGCGGATCAGAACCAGCGTGACTACGAGACCCTCCGGGCCGCCGTGGACAGTGGTCGGGTACCGGCCGAAGTTGGCGTCTGACGGCGGCGGGGCCCGAAGGCCTCAGTTCCTGGGAGGGATGCTCCCGGTCGCGAAGGGCAGCCTGACGGGCGAAGCCCTGGCCGGGGTCACGCTGGCCGCCCTCGCCATCCCCGAGGTGATGGGCTACAGCCAGATCGCGGGCATGCCTGTGGTCACCGGCCTCTACACGCTGGTGCTGCCGGTGTTCGCCTTCGCGGTGCTCGGCTCCTCGCGGCACCTGGTGGTCGGGGCGGACTCGGCCACTGCCGCGGTCATGGCCGCGGGCCTGGCCGGGCTGGCCGCCACCGGCTCGGACCAGTACGTCGCCCTCGCCGGAGCCGTCGCCCTCATCGCCGCTGTGCTCCTGCTCCTCGCGCGGCTCGCCCGGCTCGGCTTCATCGCCGACTTCCTGTCCCGCACCGTGTTGATCGGCTTCCTCACGGGCGTCGGCGTGCAGGTCGCGGCCGGGCAGGTGGCGGGCATGCTCGGGGTCGAGGCGGGGAGCGGGGGCACGCTCCGCAAGCTGGCCGGGACGCTGGCCAACATCGGCGACACCAGCCTGACGACGCTGGCCGTGTCCGCTTCGGTGATCGTGGTCATCCTCGGGTTCAAGCAAGTCGCCCCCAAGGTGCCGGGCGCGCTGCTGGCCGTGATCGGCTCGATCGCCGTCAGCTGGGCGGCGGACCTGAAGGCCCACGGCGTGGCCACGCTCGGCCATCTGCCCGGCGGCCTGCCGCAGCTCGGCTTCCCCGACGTGGCCTGGTCCGACATGGACACGCTCATCGCCGTCTCGACCTCGATCTTCGTGCTGATCCTGGCCCAGAGCGCGGCGACGTCCCGGGCCTACGCGGCCAAGTACAACGAGGACTTCGACGAGAACGTGGACCTCGTGGGCCTCGCCGGCGCCAACCTCGCCGCCGGTGTCAGCGGGACGTTCGTGGTCAACGGCAGCCCCACGAAGACGCAGATGGTCGACGGGGCCGGGGGCCGCTCCCAGCTCGCGCAGCTGACCACCGGGGTGATCGTGGTGATCGTGCTGCTGTTGCTCACCGCCCCGATCCAGTACCTGCCCCAGGCCGTGCTCTCGTCGGTGGTGTTCCTGATCGGGCTGGAGCTCGTGGACTACCGGGGGA
>JBKPRV010000469.1:0-4420 GCA_046734715.1 Actinomycetota bacterium
GTGCTGCGGTCCGGCGCCGGCGGCGCCGCCACCCCCGCGGGCAGCGGCACGCTGGTGGGCGAGGCGGCGGCGGGCGCGGTGCCGACCGGCCCGGCCATCGACGTCCGCCGCGCCAACCACGACCGGGCCAGCGCCGAGGTCACGGGGGCCACGCCCGGCGAGCCGTTCTGGCTGGTCCTCGGGCAGAGCTTCAATCCGGGGTGGCAGGCCACCATCGACGGCCACTCGCTGGGCGAGCCGGTGCTGGTCGACGGCTTCGCCAACGGCTGGCTGGTCACGCCGGACGACGCCTCCTTCACGGTGGACATGCGCTTCACGCCCCAGGGCCGGGTCGACATCGCCATCTGGCTCTCGATCGCCGCCGCGCTGCTGTGCCTGGTCCTGGTCGTGCGGAAGCCCCGCACCGTGGTCAACGCCCCGGCCTCCGAGGCCGAGCCCTACTCGTCGGTGCTGGCGTTCCGCTACGACGGCGCGCTGCCCAGCCGGGGCACCGCGGTGTGGACCGGCCTCGGGGTGTTCCTGCTCAGCTGGGTGCTGGCGGGGCCGTGGGTGGGCCTGGCCATAGGCATCGCCGCGGGGATCGGCGCCCGCCACGAGACCTTCCGGCGCTACCTGCTGCTGGCCAGCCCCATCGCGCTGGGCCTGTGCGCCCTGTACGTGCTCTACATCCAGGCCCGCTGGGCCCCCTCCCCCAGCTTCGACTGGCCCATCGAGATGCGCCGGCCCCATCCCATCGGCTGGATCGCGGTGCTGGTGCTGGTGGCCGACGCGGTGGTCGACCGCGTGTGGCAGCAACGCCGGACGGACCCGTGAGTCGGTCGGGGTTCATCCTCGGCGTCGACCTCGACGGGGTGTGCGGCGACTACGCCGCCGCGCTCCGCCAGGTGGTCATCGAGCGCACCGGCGCCGATCCCGACTCGCTGCCCACCGAGCACGGCTGGGACTTCAAGGAGTGGGGCCTGTCCGGTGCCCAGTTCGACGAGATGCACCAGGCCGCGGTGCTGGAGCACCGCATCTTCCGGACCATGCCCGCGATGGCGGGCGTGGCGGAGGCGCTGTGGCGGCTCTCGGACGCCGGGGTGTGGATCCGCATCATCACCCACCGGCTCTACGTCAACTGGGGGCACGCCACCGCGGTGGCCGACACGGTGGACTGGCTCGACGCCCGTGGCATCCCCTACCGGGACCTGTGCTTCCTGGGGGCCAAGCCTCAGGTGGAGGCCGACTGCTACGTGGAGGATGCGCCCCACAACGTGTCCGCCCTGCGGGAAAACGGCGCCCACGTCATCGTGTTCGACCAGCCCTACAACCGGGACGTGCCCGGCCCTCGGGCCGCCGACTGGCGCGAGGTCGAGGACCTCGTGGGCGCCCGGGTCACCGAGCTGGGCCTCGCCCTGCAGGCGCCGCTGCCGGGCTTCGAGGACGTCCCCTCCCGCCTGCGCCGAGTGCCTCGGCCCGACTCCTAGGGCCGGCTCATCGACTGGTCCGAGACCGCCAAGACCTTCGTGGTCGTGCTGGTCTGCTCGGTGCCGCTGGCGCTCACCGGGTGGGCTCTGCTCGACACCGCCCACCGGCCCGAGTGGGTCTGGGCGCTGGCCGGCCGGCGCCGCGTGGCGTGGCTGGCCGCCATCCTGTTCGGCGGAGTGGTGGTGCCGGTGGGGCTGGTGGTGTCGTCGGTCTACCTGGTGTGGGTGCGCCCGGAGCTGGCCGACACGGAGAAGGGCCGGCTGCGGCGCACGCGCGGTTCCGGCTCCGACTCTGGCTCCGGGCCCGGCCCGAACAGCTCGGGCGGCGGCGGGCCGTAGCGGCGCCGCAGGTGGTGGGCGATGGCCAGGAGCCGGGCCCGGGGCGCCCAGTACGGTCCCCGGCGGGTGGGCACCACCGCGCCGCTGGCCAGGTGCCAGAGGGCGATGAGCAACCGGATGGTGGCGTGGTACCGCCCCGAGTGCTCGCGCACCATGAGCAGCGTGTTGCGCAGCTGCAGGTAGTCGACCACCGCGGCCCGGGAGCCCACGTGCATGTTGCGCACCTCGGCGCCCCGCACCACCCCGACCTGCCAGCCCGCGGCTTTGGCCCGGATGGCCAGCTCGGCCTCCTCGCAGTACGCGAAGTACCGCTCGTCGAACAGGCCGATGTCGGCCAGGCAGCGGCGGGCGGCCAGCATGAGGGTGCCGTGGGGGTAGCCCGCCGCCTCCCAGCCCTGGGCCACGGTGGCCGGGGCGGGGATGGCGCCGAAGTACCGGTCCACCACCGGGGTCAGGCTGTCGCCCACGTCGGCCGAGGCCAGCCCGGCCCGCGGCTGGGCCTCGGCCTCCTCCACCAGGCGGGCCAGGCAGCCGGGCAGGGGGCGGGCGTCGTGGGGGCACACGGCCAGCCAGTCCGCCGGGTCGTGGGCCAGGAGCCAGCGGAACCCGGCGTTGGCCCCGGGCCCGAAGCCGGCGTTGGTCCCGAGCTCCAGGAGCTCGACCGCGGCCGGCAGGTCCCTCACCGCGGCCAGCCCGGCGGGGCCCGAGCCGTTGTCGACCACCACGATGCGGGGAGCCGGGTCCTGCGCGAGGAAGCGGTCGACGGTGTCGCGCAGGGCGTTGCCCTGATCGCGGTGCACGATGACGAGGTCGACGGCGCTGGCGGCCACGGGCTGCATGATGGCGGGTGGCGGGCGACGGACGCCAGACCGCATCTCGTCGGGCGCCGGCCACGGCTCGGAAGGACCGGAGCCTCGCTGGGCGCGAGACCGCATCTCACTAGGATCGGTGGATCGTGACCGTCCCTCAGCCGCTCCCCGACCTGGTGCCCAGCTCCGTGCCCGACCTCGACGCCGCCCGCCGCCTGCTGGCGTTCTGCGACGCGTCACCCTCGCCGTACCACGCCTGCGCCACCGCCGCAGCCACGCTGGGGGACATCGGGTTCACGCGGCTGGCCGAGGACGCCGCCTGGCCCGGCGAGCCCGGAGCTTGGTACGTGGTCCGGGGCGGGAGCCTGATCGCCTGGGCCACCGCTCCTGGGCACCAGCCCCACGACGGGTTCCGTATCGTGGGCGCCCACACCGACAGCCCCAACCTGCGGGTCAAGCCCCAGCCGGACGTGGTGCGGGCCGGGGTCCACCAGATCGGGGTCGAGGCCTACGGCGGCGTCCTGCTAAACAGCTGGCTGGGCCGGGACCTGGGCCTGTCGGGCCGGGTGGCGGTCCGGCGCAACGGCACCGGGGCGCTGGTGAGGCTGCTGCGGATCGACCGCCCGGTGTGCGCCATCCCCCAGCTGGCCATCCACCTCGACCGCGAGGTGACCACGAAGGGCCTGATCGTCGACGCCCAGCACCACCTCACCCCGCTGTGGGCGCTGTCCGAGGGCACCTTCGCGGGCTTCGTGGGCAAGGAGCTGGGGGTCGGGGCCGACGACGTGCTCGGCTGGGACCTCATGCTCCACGACCTGGCCCCGGGCGCCCTGGTGGGCCGGGACGACGAGCTGCTGGGATCGGCCCGGCTCGACAACCTGGCATCGTGCTGGGCGGCCATCGAGGCGCTGGCGGGAGCCGCGCCCGCGGGGGCCGCTCCCATCCCCGTCGTCTGCCTGTTCGACCACGAGGAGGTGGGCTCGACGTCGGATCGCGGGGCGGGCTCGTCCCTGCTGCCCTCGGTGCTGGAGCGCTCCGTGCTGGCCCGGGGCGGCACCAGCGAGGCGTGGCACCGGGCGCTGGCCCGCTCGGCCTGCCTGTCGGCCGACATGGCGCACGCCACCCATCCCAACTACGCCGATCGCCACGACCCCGAGCACCAGGTGGCGCTCAACGGCGGGCCGGTCCTGAAGGTCAACGCCAACGTCCGCTACGCGACCGATGCCCCCGGCACCGCGCTGGTGGCGCTGGCCGCCGAGCAGGCCGGGGTGCCGCTGCAGCGCTTCGCCATGCGCAGCGACCTGCCGTGCGGCTCCACCATCGGGCCCGTGACCGCGGCCCGGCTCGGCATCACCACGGTCGACGTCGGCATGCCCCAGCTGGCGATGCACGCCGCCCGCGAGCACGCCGGCAGCCACGACGCCGGCCCGTACAGGGCCCTGCTGGCCGCGTTCCTGGCCCCGGCCTGACCTCGGCGCCGGCCGGCCCTGGGCCCGGTCCCGGGCCCGGCACCGGGTGTGCGCGCTTATGTACCTTGACTGTTACGTAACGGACTTGGTACGTTCACGGCGATGGATGCGGTTCTCCGGGCACTGGCGGACGAGAGCCGGCGGACCATGCTGGAGGCCCTGACCCGCGGTCCGGCGACCGCGGGCGAGCTGGCGGCGCTGCTGCCGATCGCGCGCCCGGGCGTGTCGCGGCACCTCCGGGTGCTGCGCGAGGAGGGGCTCGTCGAGGTCCGCCCGGAGGCGCAGCGGCGGGTGTACAGCCTCCGCCCCGAGCCGCTCGCCGAGCTCGACGCCTGGC
>JBKPRV010000470.1:0-22643 GCA_046734715.1 Actinomycetota bacterium
GGCCAGCAGCGAGCCGGCGAGGTCGTAGTGCCGGTCGGGCACGGAGGCGGCCACCTCGTCACCGGCGGCGCGGTACAGCTTGGACGGCCGGCCGGCGCCAGGGCCCTGGCGTCCGGTGGTGCGGGCGAAGGTGACCACCACCACGCCGGCGTCGGCCAGCTTGTCGAGGTGGAACGCCGCGACCGAGCGGGGCACGCCGAGCGCCTCCGCCGCCTCGTCCCGGGACAGCCAGCCCTCGGTCTCGCCCAGCAACCGGTAGAGCTCGCGCCGCAGCGGCTGGTCCAGCGCGGCGATGCCGGCGATCCGGCGGTCCAGGTCTGCGGTCGGTCCCATCAAGGGAAAGTCTAAAACACATCAACCTTGACGCAACACATCTGGCTCTCTAAAGTCGATCATGATCAGATTTAGAAAGGAGCCATGATGGCAACGACCCACGTCAGCCGTTCGGGCGGGGCGGCATCGGCCCGGAACCGGCTGGTCGCCGATCCCATCTACCAGGGCTTCACGCTGCTCCATGTCGGGTTCACCGTGGCGCCGCTGTTGTTCGGGCTGGACAAGTTCTTCGACTGGCTCGTGGACTGGCGCATCTACCTGGCCCCCGAGATCAACGACATCATCCCCGGCAATGCCCACCAGGCCATGCTGGCCATCGGCGTCGTCGAGATCGTGGCCGGCCTGGTGGTGGCGGTGAAGCCGCGCTTCGGCGGCTACCTGGTGGCCGCCTGGCTGGCCGGCATCATCGTCAACCTGCTGATCCTGGGCGAGTACTACGACGTCGCCCTGCGCGACTTCGGCCTGCTGGTGGGCGCGCTGGCCCTGGCCCGCCTCGCCACGGGCTTCGATCGGGAGCGGCGCTCGGTCCCGTCAGCGTCGACGGCCTGAGCCCGCGCACGCGCCGGCCGGCGCCTCGACGCTCCGTGCTCACGTTATCCCCCTAAGCATTGACACGCGATCGTAGGATTCGGTCGATGGTCGGGACGACGGAGAGCGGGCCGCCCGGCACATCAGCCTGGTGGGCGGCCCACGCTGAGCGATTGGAGCGGCGCCGGCCACGCGTGGACGGCCTGACGATCGAGCGCATCGTGGACGAAGCGCTGGCCCTCGTGGATGGCGAGGGGCTCGATGCGTTGACCGTCCGGGGCCTGGCGGCGCGGTTCGACACCAGCAGCGCCACGCTCTACCGGCATGTCGCCAGCCGGGACGAGCTGCTGGTCCTGCTGGTCGAGCAGGTGCTGGGGGAGATCAGGTTGCCGGACCCGTCGCTCGCGGGGCGCACGAAGGTGCTGGAGCTCTCGACCGAGTTCCGCCGGGTGCTGCTGGCTCACCCGAACGTGGTGGACGCGCTGCGGGCCGCGCCCCTCAACGGCCCCAACGCCGTCCGCTGCGCCGACGCCGGGCTGGCCAACCTGCTGGACGCCGGGTACCCGCCCGACCTCGCCATCCCCGCCTACCTGGCCATGATCGACTACGTGCTGGGCAGCGTGTTCTTCCGGTCGGCCGGCGGCGACCCCCAGCCATTCCCTCCGGCCCCCGAAGGCGCCCCCACCCTCGAAGCCAACTGGAGCGAGGTGGCCGAGTCCGAGAGCGAGAAGGTGTTCGCCTTCGGCCTGGAGATGTTCCTCACCGGGCTCGACCGCCTCACCGGGCGATGAGTTCGGGCGGCCCCTGACGTCTCAGTGGTCGTCCCGAAGACGAACTGGAGGGTCGGAGATGGCCAAGATCACGCAAGTGGGGACGGTGGGCGTGCCGGCGTCGGACCAGGACCGGGCGCTGGCGTTCTACCGCGACAGCCTGGGCTGCGAGGTGCGCATGGACGGCAGCTTCGGCCCGGGCATGCGCTGGATCGAGGTGGCCCCGCCCGGCGCGGACACCACCCTCGCGCTCATGCCCACGCCTCCGGGCGGTGCCATCGGCGTCGACACCGGCATCCGCTTGTCGACCAGCGACGCCGAGGCCGACCACGCCGATCTCAAGGCCCGCGGCGTCGACGTCGACGAAGAGATCCTGCGCTGGGAGGGCGTGCCGCCGATGTTCAGCTTCCGCGACCCCGACGGCAACACGCTCTACATAGTCGAGCGCTGACCCGGCGGCCGGAGTGAGTCGGCCCAGTCGGCCACCTCCTCGAAGCCGTTGCGGCGGGCCGCGCCGGCGGCGGTGAGGTCGTCCCAGCCGACCCACTGGGGATCGGCGCCGCGGGCGAGCAACAGCTCGGCGGCCGGGCGCCGGCCGCCGTGGCAGGCGGCCCAGAACGCGCCGGTCATGTCCTCGGGGGACGGGGGCGGGTCGGCGTCGAGATGGGCCTGGACCCGGTCGGTCAGGCCGAGGGCGGCCGACTCCCACAGGTTTGTCTGGGCGCCGCGGGCCAGGAGGTGCTCAGCCGCGTCCCAGTTGGCGAAGACGGTGGCGTCGGCCATGGCGGTGCCGCCGGCGATCACGGCGCCGTCCGCCTCGATGTCGGCTCCCGCGTCGAGCAGGGCGTCGAGCACCGCCACGTCGTCGCTGCTGGCCGCCCAGTGCAGCGGGGTCTCCCGGTGGTGGCCCGCCTCGGCGTGGGCGTTGACGTCGGCGCCCGCGGCCACGAGTGCCGCCACCGTGGCGGGGCCCTCGGGGAAGTGGCCCGGCCAGTCGGTGGCGACGTGCAGCAGGGTGCGGGTGTCCTGGCAGTCGGGGTCGGGCGAGGCGAGAGTGGCCGCCGCCAGCTCCGGGTGCTCGCTCAACAGCCGGGTGAGGGTGGTCACGTCGCCGGTCTGGATGGCGGCCGTGGCCGCGGTGACCCGGGGATCGTCGCCGGGGATCAACATGGGGCCAGTTTGGCCGAACGGGCCACCACCAGTCGGGCCGGCGCCCACCAATAGTCGCAGAGCGGCACGATGCCCTCGACGCGGTAGCCGGATGCCTCCAGCTCGGCCGCCCAGGCGGCAACCGGCTGCTCCCAGGTGAGCCGGGGCCGGGCGGGGTCGAACTGGCCGACCAGCACCGGGACCAGGAAGCCGGGGCCCACCTCGCTGCCCTCCGGGTACTCGGCCAGGCCACGGGGGTAGCGCTCGGCGGCGTAGGCCGCGTGGGCGGGACTGCGGTCGGCGAAGGCGGGCACGTCGAACTCGGCCACGACCAGCACGCCGACCCGCTCGGCGAGCGCGGCGAGGAGGGCGGGTCGGGTGCCGGGATCCACCGTGTGCAGGGCGTAGGTCGCCTGCGCCGTGTCGACTGGCGGCGGACCGGCGGCGAGGTAACCCGCCAGTGTGGTGGCGTGGGCGGTCACGGCGAGGTCGCGCCCGGCGAGGCGGGCCTGCGCCGCGGCCAGCAGCGCGGCCGACGGCTCGACCAGGTCGACGCGGCGGCACTCCTCCGGGATCACCGCGGCGGTGACGCGGCCGTCGCCGCAGCCGAGGTCGGCCAGGGACCCGGGACGCTCGCGCGCGTGCAGCGAGCCGAGGGCGGCGATGGTGGCGGCGTAGAGCCCGACGTTGCCGCCACCGGAGATGAAGTCCTCGAAGGCCCGGGGCTCCTCGTACACCCCACCGGCAGGCGCGGTGGCGACGTGGTCGGCCAGCAGGGCGCCCAGCGCCGTCCCCGAGCCACGCGCCAGGCGGGCGGCCTCGGTCGGGCGCCCGTCCGCCACCGCCAGGAGGGCCCGGGCCACGTCGTCCACGGCATCGGCCATCCACCGAAGGTAGGGCACCACTAGCTTGTCCGGCCGTGACGCTACGCATCGGGATCACCGGCGGCGGGTCGACCGTCGACCGCATCATCGACCAGGCCGCCGAGGCCGAGAACGACGGCTTCACCAGCCTCTGGTACGGGGGCGGGGGCCGGGGCATGGACGTGCTCACGCTGCTGCCGCTGGTGGGCCGGGCCACGTCCCGCATCGAGCTGGGCACCGCGATCGTGCAGACCTACCCGCGCCACCCGATCCTCATGGCCCAGCAGGCGGCGACCGCGGCCCTGGCCATCGGCGACGGGCGGCTGACCCTCGGCGTCGGCGTCTCGCACCGCCCGGTCATCGAGTACAGCTACGGGCTGTCCTACGACTCGAACGCCCGCCACCTGCATGAGTACCTGACCGTGCTCGGCGCCCTGCTGCGGGAGGGCACGGTGCGGTTCGCGGGCGAGGAGTACCGGGCGGCCGGTGACCTGGGCGTCCCGACCGACCCGCCCGTGCCGGTCCTCGTCGCCGCGCTGGCGGTGCGGTCGTTGAGCTCGGCGGGCGAGCTGGCGGGCGGGACGATCACCTGGATGGCCAACTCGCACGCCATCGAGAGCCTGATCGCCCCCACCCTGCGGGATGCGGCCGCCGGCGCCGGCCGACCCGAGCCCCGCATCGTGGCCGGCCTGCCGGTGGCGGTCACCGACGACGTCGACGGGGCCCGCGAGACGGCCGCCCGCACCTTCACCGTCTACGGCACGCTGCCGAACTACCAGCGGGTCCTGGCCGCGGGCGGCATCTCCTCGCCCGCGGAGGCCGCCATCCTCGGGCCCGAGGACAAGGTGGCCGCGGCGCTCGAGGATCTGGTGGCGGCGGGGGCCACCGACATCTGGGCCGCGCCCTTCCCGGTGGGCGACGACCGCAGCGAGTCCCGGCGGCGCACCCGCGCCCTGCTGCGCGAGCTGGGCGGCGCCTGAGCATCCGGGTGCCGGATCGAATAGAAACCCGTCATGCCGGTCCTCGACGCCCGCCACGACTACGCCCATCCCGTCGAGGGGGATTCGGCGTGGAGCGAGTCCTACTACTTCAACGGGTACGACCCCGGCTCCGACATCGGCCTGTTCACCCGCATCGGGGTGCGCCCCAACGAGGGCACCATCGACGTCGGCCTGTCGGTGTGGCTGCCCGGCGACCGCATCGCCCTCGCCGGAGGGGTGCGCGAGCAGCGGGTCATGACCGACGACGACCTCGATGTCGCGGGCGTGACCTACGAGCGGGTCGAGCCGATGCAGACCTGGCGGCTCACGGCCGACGCCGAGGCCGACGTCCGGGGCCTGGGTGAGTCACTTCGGGAGCGGGGCCGGCCCGCCCGGCTGCGCATGGACCTCACCTTCGACGCCCTGACCCCGCCCATCGGCACCGACGGGCTCGCCCGCCCCGACCAGAGCGGCGCGCAATCCGCAGCCACCGCGGTCACGGTGGGCAAGGGCCACCTGGAGCAGGCGGGCCGCTGGTCGGGCAGCGTGAGCCTCGACGACTCGACCTGGACGCTCGACCCGGCCGTGGCCCGGGGCAACCGCGACAAGTCGTGGGGGCCGCGCCGCTGGGGTGGGCCCCAGATGTGGCGCTGGTTCTCGATCAACATCGACGACGACACCCACTTCGGCGGCATCCGCATCGGCACCCCGGCCGGCGACCTGCACCGCGGCTGGGTGTGGCGCGACGGCGAGGCCACCTCGATCGCCGACTGGCACGTCACCAGCGAGCTGGCCGACGACGGCGTCACCCACCGGGTCAGCCACGTGACCGCCACCGACAAGGCGGGCCGCACCCACGAGCTGCGGGCCGACATCCTGCGGGTGTACGGCGTGCCCCGCAAGACCGGCGAGCGCTTCACGGTGGTCAACGAGGGCCTGGCCCGCTGGACCTACGAGGGCCGCACCGGCTACGGGATCAGCGAGTACCTCCACCAGCTCGACGAGGACGGCCTCCCGCTGGTGCCCATCGAGTGACACGCCCGTGGGGGCGTCCTAGAGCGTCACAGGGGGTCGGTACGATCCTCGAGTGACTCTGGCGGTGACCGTGGTGTGCCAGGACGGAGTGGTCGTGGCGGCGGACAGCCGCACGACTCTGGCGAACCACCGCATGTTGCGTGTGGGCAGCGACTTCACTCACAAGGTGTTCGAGTCGGGCCAGGTGGCCGTGGCCACCTACGGCGACGCCTTCGTGGGCGGGCGCAGCATCGCCAGCCACATGGCCGAGTTCGCGGTGGTCGAGGCGGGCAACTGCGACCATCCCGGCCCGGTGGCCGAGAAGCTCTCGGCCTTCTTCGGCGACCGCTACGACGCCCAGGCCGTCGACGACCCCGAGGACAACTCCCCGCCTCCGGTGGGCGCCCTCGGGTTCCTGGTCGGCGGGTACGACGCCGCAGGTGTGGGCGAGGCGTGGGAGGTGATCCTGCCCGACCGCATCATCGAGCCCATCGCCACCACCGCGGACGGCGGCGGCGCGGCCTGGCGCGGCCAGTCCGACGTGGTCACCCGGCTGATCCGGGGGTCGGACCTCGAGCTGCTGGAGCGGCTGGCCGACGCCCACCAGCTCGGCGAGGAGCTGCACCAGCTCACCCCGCTGCTCGACGCCTGCGGCTACCGCATCCCGTTCGACTCGATGAACCTGCAGGACGGCATCGACTTCGCGGTGCTGTGCATCCACACCACCATCGACGTCCAGCGGCTCACGCTGGGCCCGGTGGCCACCACGCCCGAGTTCTCGTGGCCCGGGGTCGGCGGACCGGTCGAGATCGCCACCGTCACCGCCATGGGCGGGTTCGACTGGGTGCAGCGCACCACGCTGCGGGGCGAGCGGTCGACCCACAACCTGGCCGAAGGGCAGGCCTGACCAGGCTAGAAGCGCATGACCGCGGCGCCCGTAGGGGCCTCGCGCCGGGTCACGTAGGTGGAGCGTTTGCGGTTGCGGGCCGTCATCCACACCCGGGACTGGCGGTAGCGGCGCCACAGGTCGTCGTCGATCGCCGGCCCGTCCTCAGCCGCGTCGCCGTCCACCGGGGTGAATCCCGTGGCTCGGATCTTCGTCGAAGCGGCGGAGGAATGTCCTGGGCGCGAGGCCATCGGCAACATCGTACAGCCCCGTGCGCTACATCTGGGGGTGTGGGGGAGGAGCAGAAGCGCGTCACGGTGGCCGAGCTGGCGGCAGACGTCGGGATGGCCGGGGCCATGCTCGCGGCCGCGGCGGTCACCGGCTCGTCGGCCCTGTTCGCGGGCAGCGTCCAGTCGGTGGCCGGCACCGGCAGCGATGTGCTGCAGGCCGCGGCCGAGCGTCGAGGTGGGCGATCGGCCTGGTTCTGGGCGCTGTTCGGCGCCATCGGGCTGTTCGCAGTGGGCGCGGCGCTGGCCATCTGGCAGGGCATCCACGAGCTGCTGCACCCCACGCCGGTGTCGTCCTTCGCCCTGGCCTATGGCGTCCTGGCCGTGGTCTTCGTGGTCGAGCTGGTGACGTTCGTGCGGGGAGTGCGGGCCGGCCCCCGCCGGGACGGCCTCATGCTGCACCGCGACCTGGCCGTCTCCGACTCGGTGGAGCAGGCGTCGGTGGCGGACGCGGCCGCGCTCGCCGGCACGCTGGTGGCCGCGGTGGGCGTCGGCCTCCACCAGGCCACCGGGTCGGTGGTGCCGGACGCGCTGGCCTCGATCGCCATCGGCGTGGTGCTCGCGGCGGTGGCCGGCTACCTGACCAGGGCCAACCACGAGTTCATGGCGGGCGAGCGCGTGTCGTACGAGGCGCGCCACCGCATCGGCCGTTACATCGCCGAGTATCCGGGCGTGAGCGAAGTGCGCGACGTGAGCGTGACGTTCACCGGCCCCGACGAGGTGTGGGTGGTGGCCCGGGTGGACCTGGACAACGGCCTCAGTGCCCGGGACGTCGAGGCCCTGGTGGTAGGGGTGGAGCGCACGCTCGTGCAGCGCTCGGCCGCCATCGGCCGGGTCGACATCGTGCCCGTGGGCCACCGCGACGGGGGCTAGTTGATGTAGCCGATCGCCCGGGCCTCGGCCTCCAGCTCGTCGCGGAATCGGGGGTGGGCGATGGCGATGAGGGCCTTGGCGCGCTGCGAGATGGACCGGCCCCGCATCTCGGCCACCCCGTACTCGGTGACCACCATGTCGACCGTGTTCTTGATGGTGGTGACGATGGAGCCGGGCGTGAGCACGCCGCGGATGCGGGACACGGCGCCGTCGGCGGCGGTCGAGGGGAGCACCACGAACCCCCGGCCGTGGGGCGAGTACATGGCGCCGCGGGCGAAGTCCGCCTGGCCCCCGCTGGAGGACCAGTAGCGGCCGCCCACCGTCTCCGACGCGCACTGGCCCACCAGGTCGACCTCGGTGGTGGCGTTGATCGAGATGAACGTGTCCTCCTGCGAGATCACCCGCGGGTCGTTGACGTAGTCGACCGGCAGCATCTCGATGGCCGGGTTCTGATCGAGGAAGCCGTACAGGTTGTCAGTGCCCAGCGCGAACGTGCCCACGATCTTGCCGGTGCGCAGCCGCTTGCGGGTGCCGGTGACGACGCCTCGCTCGACGAGGTCGATCAGGCCGTCGGACAGCAGCTCGGTGTGGATGCCGAGGTCGCGGTGGCCCTGCAGCCGCTCGAGCAGGGCGTTGGGGATGGCGCCGATGCCGGCCTGGATGGTGGCGCCGTCGGGCACCCGCTCGGCCACGTAGGCGGCGATGGCGTGCTCGACCTCGCCCGGGACCGCAGGCTTGGCCTCGACCAGCGGGCGGTCGACCACGGTCCAGCCCGCCACCTGGCTGGCGTGGACCTGGTTGCGGCCGAACGTGCGGGGCATCCGCTCGTTGACCTCGAGGAAGAACGGCACCCGCCCGATGAACGGCGCCACGTAGTCGCAGTTGGTGCCGAGCGAGAAGTAGCCATGCCGGTCGGGCGGGGCGGTGGCCGCGGCCACCAGCGAGCACTTGGTGGTCTCCCGCAGCAGCCGGGGCACCTCGGAGAAGTTGTTCGGCACCAGCTCGCAGCCGCCCTCGTGGAACGCTTCCCGGGTCACGGGCGAGAGGAAGTACGACACGTGCAACAGATGCTCGCGCCGGTCGCCGTGCAGGTAGGGGCGGTCGTGCAGGGCGTGCATCTGGTGGATGCGCACGCCCGTGAAGCGCTTGGCCTCGGCTTCCAGGGCGTCGATCACGGTCACGGGCTCGCCGTTGGCCAGCGGCACGATGATGTCCGCCCGGTCGCTGACGTGGTCGAGCACGGCATCGGCCGGTCCGGCCGCCGAGGCGGTCATCATGGGCACTGGTGTACCAGGCATGAACTCCGGACGCCGTGGGTACCCGTTGATCTATGAAGTTCAAGACCGGACTGGCATTGGGACTGGCTGCGGGCTACTGGTTCGCCAGCCAGTCGAACGAGCAGCGCAAGGCGCAGCTCGACCAGTTGGTGGCCCGTGTTCGGGACGATCCCCGGGTGCAGAGGGTCAGCGACGCGGTCGAGCACCGCGTCCGGGACGTCACCAACCGCACCAGCGAGACGGTGGCCGACAGGCTCGAGCCGGAGGGGGCCACGGCCTCGTCCGCCGCCAACGCGTCGAGCAAGCCCGCCCAGCGAAGCGCCTGACGCGCCACGAACGAAAGTGGGGCGGACCGTCAAAGGTGACGGGTCCGCCCCACGTTCGCGCCCGCGCCGCCCTAGCGTTTTCGGGAACGCATGGAGAATGTCGCCGACGCCGAGCTAGCGGCGCCTGCCGGGCGCTGGGAGAGCCTGCGGCCGCGACTGGTGGCCGCCGGACGCCGGGTGGTGGTCGCGTCGCGCAGCGACTGGGCCGTCCGGGCCCGGGTGGTGGTGTTCGCCCTGGCCGGCACGGTCCTCGCGTTGGCCCTGGTGGGCCACGTCCCCGCCAAGGTCGGACCGTTCGAGACCACGTTCGCGGCGCGCCCCTCGCTGTCGGGTCACACCCTGGTCCGCCTGGCGCCGCTGGGGTCGATCGACCTCGACACCCACGACGCCCCGCTCACGCTGGAGGCGCGGGTCGACGAGATCAGCGTGGAGGATGCCGAGCGCCTCGCCGACAACCCACGCGCCATCGAGCGCCTGGGCGACGAGGCGACCGACGAGGTGCGCTCGGCGCTGATCGGGCTGGCGCTGCGCTGCCTGCTGGTGGCCGCGCTGGGCGGGCTCGTCGGAGGGCTGGTCGCCCTGACCGACTGGCGGGGGGCGCTGGCGGGCCTGCTGGTGGCGGTGCTGCTGGTCGGGGCGCTCGGGGGCGGGGCCGCGCTCACCTTCAACGCCAACGCGGTGTCCGAGCCCCGCTACAGCGGCCTGCTCACCCGGGCACCGGCGGCGGTGGGCGACGTCGAGTCCGTGCTCGACCGCTTCGGGCAGTACCGCGCCCAGCTGGGCGACCTGGTCGACAACGTCGCCACCCTGTACCTGGCGGGCGAGCAGCTCCCCACCTTCGAGCCCGGGCGGACGATCCGCATCCTGCACGTGAGCGACATCCACCTCAACCCGGGCGCGTTCGACCTGATGCGCCTGCTGATCGACCAGTTCGCGGTGGACGCGGTGGCCGACACCGGCGACATCACCGACTGGGGCACCGATCCCGAGGACGCGCTGGTGCGCCAGATCGGCACCCTGGACGTGCCCTACGTGTTCGTGCGGGGCAACCATGACTCCCGCAGCACCCAGGCGGCGGTGGCGGACAATCCCAACGCCGTGGTGCTCGACGGGGACGGGGCGGAGGTGGCCGGCCTGCACTTCTGGGGCATCGGCGATCCTCGCTACACCCCGGACAAGAGCCAGCCGGTGGGGGGCGGCTCGGAGCAGGAGCGGGCCCGGGCCTTCGCCCCCATCGTGAGCGCCCGGCTGCAGGCCGACGAGCCGCCGGACGTGGACGTGGCCATGGTGCACGACTCGCGCATGGCGGCCGAGCTGGGCGGCGAGGTGCCGCTGGTGCTGTCCGGCCACGGCCACCGGCCCCGCCAGGAGCGCATCGACCCGTTCACGCCCGATGAGCCCGAGTCCGGCGACGAGGACGGCACCAGCACCACGACCACCACCGGCGATGACACCGTCGGGGCGGCCCCCCACGAGACCCTGCTCCTGCAGGAGGGATCGACCGGCGGCGGCGGCCTCCGGGCGCTGCAGGGCGACGAGCCGCTCCCGCTCACGGCGTCGGTGCTGTACTTCGACCCCGACACCCACCTGCTGGTGGCGTACGACGCGGTGACGGTGTCAGGGCTGGGTGGCACGGGTGCCACCATCACCCGCCACATCATCGGACAGTCTCCGGTGGAGGACTCGGAAGAAGCCACCGGGCTGTGAGACGCTGAGGGAGATGGGGATGCGGGTCACCGTCGTGTCGGACAGCCACCTCTCCGACCTCAACCCGGCGGCATCGCGCCACTGGGATGCGGTCGTCGGGCACCTGGCGGCCGACCCGCCCGACCTGGTGGTCCACGCCGGCGACGCGGCCCTCGACGCCGGGAGAGCCCCGGCCGAGCTGCGCCTGGTCCGGCAGGCCATGAACCGGGTCCCGGTCCCGTGGACGATCGTCCCCGGCAACCACGACCTCGACGGCGACGTCGAAGGGGACGATGCCGCGAGCCTCGCCCGCTTCCGGGCCGAGGTCGGTCCCGACCGCTTCAGCGTGGCCCTCGGCGCCTGGCGGGTGCTGGGCGTGAACGCCATGACGCTGGGCACGGGGTCGACCGCCGAAGCCGAGCAGTGGGACTGGCTGGCGGCCGAGCTGCGCCCCGGCTCGGACCCGGTGCTGATGGTGCTGCACAAGCCGGTCGTCCGCCCGCCGGTCGATCGTCGGCCCAACCCCCAGCGCTATGTCCCCGAGCCCGCCGGCTCCCGCCTGCTCACGCTGCTGGCGGCGGCGACCGAGCGCCCGCTGGTGGTGTCCGGCCATGTCCACCAGTACCTGCAGCACGAGCGCGACGGCATCACCCACGTCTGGGCCCCGGCCACCTGGGCCACCCTCCCCGACCGCATCCAGCCCCCGGTGGGCGACAAGGTCATCGGCGTGCTGGCCCTCACCCTCCACGACGACGGCCGCCACGAGGTCGAGCTGCACCACCCCGGCGGCCGCCGCGAGGTCATGCTGGGCGTCGACGTCGACGATCCCTACGCACGCCTTCACGCCTAGACCGCGTGCTCAGACGGCGTGATGGCGGGTGCGGCGCAGGGCGCCGGTGACCTCCTGGGCGGCGAGGACGACGAAGAACTCGGCCACCGCCAGGCCGGCGATGGTGGCGCCACCGGCGGTGCCCTGGTGGTAACTGAGAGCCAGGCCGAGGACCACGGCCAGGGCGCCGAGGGCGACGGCGGTGAGCATGACCAGCGGCACCCGCCGGACCAGCAGGCCGGCGGTGGCCGGGGGGCCGATGAGCAGGCCGAACACCAGCAGGGTGCCGATGGCCTGGAACGAGGCCACGATGGCCGTGGCCAGCAGGGCCAGCAGGGCGAAGTGGGCCAGGCCGGGACGCAGGCCCAGGGTGGCCGCCTTCTCCTCGTTGAACGTGAGGGCCAGGAACGGGCGGTACAGGACCGTCGAGGTGACGACCACCACCGCCACGCCCAGGGCCTGGCCCCGCAGGTCGGCGGTGGTCACGCCCAGCACGTCGCCGAACAGCAGCGAGGTGACGTCGGTGGCGAAGCTGGCGGAGCGGGAGATGATGACCACGCCGAGCGCCAGCATGCCGACGAACAGCAGGCCGATGCCGGTGTCCTCCCGGACTCGGGTGCGCCGGGTGACCAGCGTGACCGCGCCGCTCATGGCCAGGGCGGCCACGAAGGCTCCCAGGATGGGGCTGAACCCCCACAGCAGCGCCAGCGCCAGCCCCGGCACCACGCCGTGGGCCAGGGCGTCGCCCAGGAACGTCAGCCCGCGCAGCACCACCCAGGTGCCCACCACCGAGCAGGCGGCGCTGGCCAGCAGCCCGGCCAGCAGGGCGCGCTGCATGAACTCGGGGCTGAACGCCTCGCTGAACCAGCCGATCATGTGAGGGCCTCCGCGATCCGCTCGGCGTTGGTGCGCATCATCCCGGCGTAGGTGCCGCCGTCGGAGCCGGGCTCGCCCAGCGACTCGCTGTAGAGCTCGACCACCTCCACGTCGCCCACCTCGCCCGCCAGCGCGTTGGCCAGGTTCTCGGGCGAGGAGGTGTCGGCGAACACCGCCGGGACTCCGGCGGCCTCGACCGCGGCGGCCAGGTCGTCCAGCTCGCCGGCCGACGGCTCGGCCTGGGTGGTGATCGACGGGATCACCGCGCCGATCACGCTGAAGCCGTAGCGGTCGGCGAAGTAGCCGAACACGTCGTGGTTGGTCACCAGCTTGCGGCGCTCGGGCGGAACCGGGGCCAGCGTGGCCTCGACCTCGGCGTCGAGGGCCTCCAGCTCGGCCACGTAGCCGCCGGCCTGGCGGCGGAACGCGGCCGTGTCGAGCGCCGGCACGTGCTCGGGCAGGAAGTCGGCCAGCGCCCGGGCGGCCACGGCCACGCGGGCCGGGTCGGTGAAGAAGTGGGGATCGTCGTCGAGGCGGTCCACGGCGTCGAGGGCGGCGAACACGGTGGCGCCGTCGTCCTCGGCCGCGGCCACGGTGTCGTCCAGCCCGGCCTCGAAGCCGCCGCCGTTGGTGACGATCACGTCGGCCTCGCGGAGCGCCGTGGCCTGGCGGGCGGAGGCGGAGAACTCGTGGGGGTCGGCGTTCGGCGGCATCAACACGTCGACCTGGGCCCCGTCGCCCACCAGGTGGCTCACCACGTCGCCGAGGATGGTGGTGGTCACCACGATCGACGGCCCGTTCCCCGAGGCCGACGACCCTTCGCCGCCGCAGCCCCCCATGGCCAGAGTGACAGTGAGCGTGATGGCGGCCACCACCGCCGGCGCGGGGGTCAGGGGGTGGCGGCGCATCGGGGACCTCGTAACATGGGAGCGAGAATCACTCTTGGAACGGGCATGCACAATAGCGAGACTCATTCTCAGTCTGCAACCACGGGGGAGGCGGCGAGGGCGGAGGGCCTGACCCTGGCCTACGGCACCCGGGCCGCCCTGGTGAACGGCACGTTCGCGCTGCCCGCGGGGGCGTCGGTGGCGCTGATCGGCCCCAACGGCTCGGGCAAGTCCACGCTGCTGCGGGCTCTGGCCGGCCTGCTCCCGCCCCGGGCGGGGTCGCTCGACGTGCCCGCCCGGGCCCGGCGGGGAGCGGTGGCGCTGGTGCTGCAGACCACCGACGTGGACCGCACGCTGCCGATCACCGTACGGGAGACGGTGACCATGGCCCGTTACGCCAGCCGCGGCGCCTTCGGGCGGCTGCGGGCCGCGGACCACGCCGCGGTGCGGGACGCGCTGGACCGCCTGGAGGTGGCCGACCTGGCCGGCCGCCAGCTGCACGAGCTCTCCGGGGGGCAGCGCCAGCGGGTGCTGGTGGCCCAAGGCCTGGCCCAGCAGGCCGAGCTGCTGCTGCTGGACGAGCCGGTGACTGGCCTGGACGTGGTGTCCCGCGAGCTGATCCTCGAGGCGGTGGCGGCCGAGACCGCCGTGGGCCGCACCGTCGTGGTCTCGACCCACGACCTGGACGACGCCCGCCGCGCCGATCTGGTCCTGCTCCTCGCCAACCGGGTCGTGGCGTGCGGCCCGCCCGACGAGGTGCTGATCGAGGACCTGCTCGGCGCGGCCTACGGCGGCCGGGTGCTGCGGCTGCCCTCGGGCCTCGTGGTGGTGGACGACCCCCACCACGTCAGCCACACGCACGCGCCGGTCGTGGGCTGATGGCGCCCGGCGACCTGCACGAGGTGGCGGCGCTGCGGCTGACCGGGGAAGGCCAGCGCTACACCCGGGCCCGCCGGGCGCTGGTCGATGTGCTGGCCGACGCCGACGCGCCGCTGGCGCTGCCTCAGCTCCTGGAGCGAGACCGGTCGCTGGCCCAGTCGTCCGCCTACCGGAACCTGGTGGTGCTGGAGCGGGCGGGCGTGGTCCACCGCATCGTGACCGCCGACGAGTTCGCCCGCTACGAGCTGGCCGAGGACCTGACCGGCCATCATCACCACCTGATCTGCTCCGAGTGCGGCGACGTGCGCGACTTCACCGTGCCGGCGTCGCTGGAGTCGGCGCTGGTGCGGGCCCTGGCCCGGGTGGCGGGCGAGCACCGCTTCGCCGCCGAGCACCACCGGCTCGACGTGGTGGGCCGCTGCCCCGACTGCCGCTGAGGCTCCGACGCGGCCTAGAAAACGGGGATGCTGCGCGAGGTCAACGGCGTCCGGCTCAACGTGCTCGACGAGGGGGACGGCCATCCGCTCGTGTTCCTGCACGGCATGGGTGGGTCATGGCGGGACTGGGAACCCCAGCTCGACCACCTGCAGGACCGCTACCGCTGCATCGTGATCGAGCACCGGGGCCACGGCCGCTCGGAGGCCACCCGGGGCGCGTACAGCACCGACCTGTTCGCGGCCGACGCCGCCGCGGTGTGCCGCCACCTGGGCGTGGGCCACGCCTACGTGGTCGGGCTGTCCATGGGCGGGATGATCGCCCAGAAGCTGGCGCTGGCCGAGCCCGACCTGGTCGAGGCGCTGGTGCTGTGCGACACCGGGACCCACCTGGGCACGCGCGGCGCCCAGTTCCTGCGGGACTGGGCCGCGCGGGTTCGGGCCACCGGGATGGTGGACTCCCGGGGCGTCGTCAACCCCGAGGCGACCGGGTTCAGCCGCTGGACCGTCGAGCACCAGCCGCACGTCGCCCGCAACAACATGCGGGAGGCCGAGTCCGCCGACCCGGACGCCTGGGCGCGGGCGGCCGAGGCGGTCGCTGCCCACGACACGCGGGTGGACATCGGGCGCATCACCGCGCCGTGCCTGCTCGTCTGGGGCGAGGAAGACCCCGCCGTCCCGGTCGAGCGGGCGCAGCCCCTGGCGGACGCGCTGGGCGGTGCCCCGCTGGTGGTGCTGCCCGACGCCGGCCACGTCTGCAACCTGGACCAGCCGGCGGCGTTCGAGGTCGCGGTAGAGGACTTCCTAGCCGCCCACCCCTGCGGGCGCACCCGCGCCGGTTAGCGAGCACCGGCCGGTGCTCGAGCGCTGCCCGTTCGGCGCAGGTGAGCTCGCGCGCTGGCTGGAGCTGTGGGAGGAGACCGTCGACGAGCTGTTCACCGGCGAGACGGCCGAGCTGGCCAAGCAGCGCGCCCATCTCGCCGGCGAAGCGATCTCCGCCTTGGTGCGCCGGCACCAAGGCGGCATCCGGTCGCTTCCGCTGACCGCCGTCAGCCGGCCGGAGTGAACTGCAGGTCGAGCTCGACCTTGACCTTGTCGCCCAGCGCCAGCTTGTCGACGCCGAGCGGGACGTTGAAGTCGACGTTGTAGTCGGACCGGGAGACCTGGGTCTCGCCGGTGAAGCCGGCGTGGAGCTTGCCGTCGGCGGGGTGGACCTCGGCGCCGTTGAACTCGACGGGGATGCTGACCTCGCGGGTCACGCCGTTGATGCTGAGGTTGCCGTGCAGCTGGTACTCGTCGCCGCCACCGGTGACCCGGGTGGAGTGGAACTCCATGGTCGGGTTGGCCTCGGTGCCGAAGATGTCGGTGGACTGCAGGTGGGCGTCGCGGTCGGGCTGGTTGGTGTCCACGGACGCCATCTGGATGACGGCGTTCACGGCCACGTCGTCGAGGGTGTCCCCCACCGAGAGCGTGGCGGTGAAGTCGTTGAACCGGCCGCGTACGTTGGTGAGACCGAGGTGGCGGATCTTGAAGTGCACGCCCGAGTGGGCGGGGTCGACGACCCACTCGCCGGTGGCGAGGGGCAGGGTGCGGGTCGAAGCCTGGGTGTCGGTCATGGCCATCCTCAATGGGGGAAGTACGGGTAGAGGTAACTGTCACTGTGAGTATAGTTACGCTCGTAACAATTACAACCTTTACTTCTGACGGTAGGCTGAGAGCGTGGATTCCGAGGAGGTGTGCCCCCTCGCCGAGGAGATCGCAGCCCGTTCGAGCGGCGACTCCGATCCCCTACGGCGCCTGGTCGAGGACACCGCCGCGTTCGCCCACGCCTACCTCCGCTGGATCGACGCCCAGGCGGCCGAGGGCCTGACCTTGCCCCGGCTGCGGCTGGTCGATCGGCTGAGCTCCAAGGGACCGGCCATGATGCGCACGCTGGCCGACGAGCTGGGGCTGTCGCCCCGCAACATGACCGCGCTGGTCGACTCGCTAGAGGCCGAGGGCCTGGTCCGGCGCAAGCCCCACCCCACCGACCGCCGCGCCACGGTCGTCGAGCTGACCGAGGACGGGACTGCGGTCGCGTGCGAGACCGTGCTGATCCCGCAGATGGGCGCGATGAGCTGCCTGTTCACCGACCTCGACCCCGAGGAGCAGGAAAGGTTCTCCGCGGCGCTCGCCACCCTCCGGACGGGCATGAAGCGCCGCAGCCAGGCCGGCAAGGCCGCCGCGGCCGGCTAGGGCGCAGCCACCCCTGCACGGGGGGTGGGGGCATCGGCCACTAGCCTGGACCCCTCCGGCGCCGCCTACTACCACCGAGCACGGGAGTCGGCCGTGATTGAAGACATCGAGGTGTGGCCGGGCAAGCCCTATCCGCTGGGGGCGACCTACGACGGCACCGGCACCTACTTCTCGCTGTTCTCGGAGGCGGCCGAGGCGGTCGAGCTGTGCCTGTTCGAGCCGGACGGCACCGAGACGCGCGTGCCGCTGACCGAGGTCGACGCCTTCTGCTGGCACGGCTATCTGCCCCGCATCGGCATCGGCCAGCGCTACGGCTTCCGGGTCCATGGCCCGTGGGATCCGGCGGCCGGCCACCGCTGCAACCCCAACAAGCTGCTGCTCGATCCCTACGCCAAGGCGATCGACGGCGGGGTGGACTGGGACCAGGCCTGCTTCCCCTACAACTTCGGCGACCCGGGCAGCCGCAACGACGACGACAGCGCGCCGCACGTGCCCAAGGCCGTGGTGGTCAGCCCGTTCTTCGACTGGGGGGCCGACCGGCCGCCGGACGTGCCGCTGCACGAGTCGGTCATCTACGAGGTGCACGTCAAGGGGTTCACGGCCACCCATCCCGGCATCCCGGAGCTCCTGCGGGGCACGTACGCGGGCCTGGCCCACCCGGTGGCCGTGGACTACCTGCGCTCGCTCGGGGTGACCGCAGTCGAGCTCCAGCCGGTGCACCAGTTCGTGCACGACGCCCATCTGGTGGAGCAGGGCCTGCGCAACTACTGGGGCTACAACTCGATCGGCTTCTTCGCACCCCACAACGAGTACTCGTCGGCCGGGTCGGACGGGTCGCAGGTCCCCGAGTTCAAGGCCATGGTGCGCACCCTGCACGAGGCGGGAATCGAGGTGATCCTCGACGTCGTCTACAACCACACAGCCGAGGGCAATCACCTGGGCCCGGTGTTGTCCTTCAAGGGGATCGACAACAACGCCTACTACCGGCTGGTCCGCGACGACCGCGCCCACTACTACGACACCACCGGCACCGGCAACAGCCTGAACATGGCCCACCCGCACGCGCTGCAGCTGATCATGGACAGCCTGCGGTACTGGATCACCGAGATGCACGTGGACGGGTTCCGCTTCGACCTGGCGGCCACCCTGGCGCGCCAGTTCCACGAGGTGGACAAGCTGTCGGCCTTCTTCGACCTGGTGCAGCAGGACCCGGTGATCAGCCAGGTCAAGCTCATCGCCGAGCCGTGGGACCTGGGCGAGGGCGGCTACCAGGTGGGCAACTTCCCGCCCCAGTGGTCCGAGTGGAACGGCCGCTACCGCGACACCGTGCGGGACGTGTGGCGGGGCGAGCCCGCCATCGTGGGCGAGCTGGCCTCCCGGCTGACCGGCAGCTCCGACCTCTACCAGGACGACTCCCGGCGCCCGGGCGCGAGCGTCAACTTCGTGACCGCCCACGACGGGTTCACCCTCAACGACCTGGTCTCGTACAACCAGAAGCACAACGAGGCCAACGGCGAGGGCAACCACGACGGCGAGAGCTTCAACCGGTCCTGGAACTGCGGGGTGGAGGGTCCCACCGACGCCCCCGACATCCTGGCGCTGCGGGGCCGCCAGCGGCGCAACCTGCTGGCCACGCTGCTGCTGTCCCAGGGCATGCCCATGCTGCTGTCGGGCGACGAGGTGGGCCGCACCCAGGGCGGCAACAACAACGCCTACTGCCAGGACAACGAGATCTCCTGGTTCCCCTGGGCGACCATCGACGAGGACCTGCTGGCCTACACCACCCGCCTGGTGGCCCTGCGCCGCGACCATCCGGTCTTCCGCCGGCGCCGCTGGTTCCTGGGCCGGCCGCTGCGAGGGACGGCCGACATCATCTGGCTCAAGCCCGAGGGCACCGAGATGACCGAGGCCGACTGGAACGAGCACCACGAGACCTGCGTGGGCATGTTCCTGAACGGCGAGGCCATCACCTCCCCCGGCCCCCGGGGCGAGCGGGTGGTGGACGACTCGTTCCTGGTCCTGTTCAACGCCTCCCCCGACCCCCGCAAGTGGACCATCAGCGGCCCCTGGGGCGACACCTGGGAGCGGGTCCTCGACACCGCCCTCGACGGCCCCGATCCCGACGGCGACGAGATCCTCCGCGGCGACCTCATCCTCACCGACCGCTCCGTCGTCGTGTTGCGCCTCGTGAACGAATCTGTCTAGACTGTCTAGACCAGTGCTATGACATGGCAACTCCAGGAAGCCAAGCAACGGTTCAGCGAAGTCGTCCGCCAGGCCCAGGACGAGGGCCCCCAGGTCGTCACGCGCCACGGTAGGGAGGTCGTTGTGGTGATCGCCTTCGAGGAGTACCAGCGCCTGGCTCCCAACCGGCGGAGCTTCAAGCAGTTTCTGCGGTCCGAGCCGTTCTTCGACGACCTCGACTTCCAGGTCGATCTCGAGCTCGCCCGCTCACGCAAGCCCGCGCCCGAGATCGATCTCGAGCCCTAGCGTGGCGGGCTTCCTGCTCGACACGAACGTCCTGTCGGAGCTGCGCAAGCGGAAGCCGAGCAACGCAGTCGAAGCGTGGTTCGACGCGGTGAACGATGACGACCTGTATCTGAGTGTCCTCGTCGCGGGCGAGATCCAGAACGGGATCCACCGTTTGCGCCGCCATCATCCGGAGCGCGCCGCGGACTACGAAGAGTGGCTGGACGAGCTGCTGGTGGCCTACCGCGACCGCATCGTGGGCATCGATATCGTCGTGGCGCGCGAGTGGGGCCGGCTCAGTGCCCAACGCCCCCTGCCCGTCGTGGACGGCTTGCTGGCCGCCACCGCCCGGGTCCACAAGTGCACGCTCGTAACGCGCAACGTTCGGGACTTCCCAGCTGACCTGGCCACCTTGAACCCGTTCGAGCCGCCCGAGTGACCGACGCGCCGCGGGCCACGTATCGGTTGCAGTTGGGGCCGGGGTTCGGGTTCGACGAGGCCGCGGGGGTGGTGGGGTACCTGGCGGAGCTGGGGGTGTCGCACGTGTACCTGTCGCCGGTGCTGCAGGCGGCGCCGGGGTCGACGCACGGGTACGACGTGGTGGACCACAGCCGGGTGAGCGACGCGCTGGGTGGCGCGGAGGCGCACCGGCGGCTGGTGGGGGCGATCCGCGAGGCGGGGTTGGGGCAGGTGCTGGACGTCGTGCCCAACCACATGGCCATCACCGGGCCGGAGAACCGCTGGTGGTGGGACGTGCTGGAGAACGGGCCGTCGTCCCGGTGGGCGGGCCACTTCGACGTGACCTGGGACCCGCCGGAGGAGAAGCTGCGCAACACGGTCGTCCTCCCCGTCCTGGGCGACCACTACGGGCGGGTGCTGGACCGGGGTGAGATCCGGCTGGAACGGGACGGGCCCACGTTCACCGTCCGGTACTTCGAGCACACGCTGCCGGTCGATCCCCGATCGCTGGCGCCGTTGCTGGAGGAGGCGGCGCGGGCAGCCGGCGACGACGATCTCGGGTTCCTGGCCGCCGCCTTCCACCGGCTCCCGCGGGCCACTCGGACCGACGTGGCGGCCATGGCCGAGCGCCACCGGGACGCGGCGGCGCTGAGGCGGATGCTCGGGGCGCGGCTGGCGGAGCGGCCGGGTGTGGCCGGTGCGGTGGACGAAGGGGTGGCCAGGACCAACGCCGACCCGGACCGGCTCGACCGGCTGCTCGACGCCCAGAACTACCGCCTGGCCTATTGGCGCACCGGGCGGCGGGAGCTGGGCTACCGCCGGTTCTTCGACATCGACACGCTGGCGGGCCTGCGCATGGAGGACCCCGAGGTGTTCGCCGACACCCACGAGCTGGTCCTGCGCTGGGTGGGCGAGGGCAGCGTGACCGGGCTCCGGATCGACCATCCCGACGGCCTGCGTGATCCCGCGGTGTACTTCGAGCGGCTGGCGGGCGCCACCGGCGGGGTGTGGACCGTGGCGGAGAAGATCCTCGAGCCGGGCGAGGACCTGCCCGAGTCGTGGCCGGTGGCCGGGACCACCGGCTACGACCGGCTGGGACTCATCGGCGGGCTGTTCGTCGACCCCGCGGGCGAGGAGCCGATCACCGCGGCGTACGGGGAGCTGACCGGGGGTGCGACCGATGTCGCCGAGGTGGTCCACGAGGCCCGGGGCCTGGCGGTGCGCGACCTGCTGCGGGCCGACCTCGACCGGCTCACCGCGCTGGCGGTCGAGATCTGCGAAGGGCGCCGCCAGCAGCGCGACCGCACCCGGGGCGAGCTGCGCGACGCGATCGCCGAGCTGCTGGCCGCCTTCGACGTGTACCGGACCTACGTCCGGGCCGAGGCGGGGGTGGTGCGCCCCGAAGACGTCGCCCGCATCGACGCGGCGAGGGACGCGGTCGCCCACGCCCGGCCCGACATCGATCCCGACCTGCTCGGCTTCCTGGCCGACCTGCTCGCCCTGCGACTGCCCGACCGCGCGGCGCTGGAGGACGAGTGGGCCATGCGCTTCCAGCAGCTCACCGGCCCGGCCATGGCCAAGGGCGTCGAGGACACCGCGTTCTACCGCTACACGCGGCTCCTCGCCCTGAACGAGGTGGGCGGTGACCTGACCCGCTTCGGCGTCCGGGTGGCCGGCTTCCACGCGGCCAACGCCGCCGCCCAGGACCGGTGGCCGGCCGCGATGACCGCCCTCTCCACCCACGACACCAAGCGCTCGGCCGACGTGCGGGCCCGCCTGGCGCTGCTGTCCGAGATCCCGGACCGCTGGGCCGAGGCCTGCGGGCAATGGATGGCGGCCTCCGCCCACTACTGGGCCGGCGGCGAGCCCGACCGCCACGCCCAGCACCTGCTGTTCCAGACGCTGACGGGGGCCTGGCCGCTCGACTCCGACCGGGCGGTGGCCTACCTGGCCAAGGCCACCAAGGAGGCCAAGCTGCGCACGTCGTGGACGCAGCCCGACCCTGACTACGACGCCGCCCGCGACGCGTATGTGGCTGCGGTGCTCGCCGACGACGCGCTGGTGGCCGGCATCGACGCGTTCGTGGCCCCGCTGGTGGCGCCCGGGCGGGTGAACGCCCTCGCGCAGGTGGCGCTGCAGCTCATGGTCCCCGGGGTGCCCGACACCTACCGGGGCGACGAGCTGTGGGACCTGAGCCTGGTCGACCCGGACAACCGCCGCCCGGTCGACTTCGACCGGCGCCGCCGGCTGCTGGCCGAGCTGAGCGCCGGCGACCGCCTCGGGCCGGGCGAGCTGCTGGCTCGGCTGGACGAGGGCCTGCCCAAGTTGGCCCTGGTGCGGGCCGCCCTTCGCCTGAGGGCCCGGCGGAGCGAGGCGTTCGGCGCCGGCGAGGCGGGCGCCTACGTGCCGCTGGCATTCGCGGGCCCGGCCGGGGCTCACGGGGTGGGCTTCACCCGGGGCGGCGCCGTCGCCGCGGTGGTCCCGCGGCTGCTGCTCGGCCTCGCCGCCCGCGGCGGCTGGGAGACGACCTCGGTGACGCTGCCGCCCGGTCCCTGGACCGACGTGGTGACCGGTGCGGTGGTGGCCGGCGGCCCGGTCCCGGT